>JAVCDK010000131.1 GCA_030765865.1 Candidatus Celaenobacter antarcticus
CGTAACATTCTCGGTAAATCAGAACTCGATGAACTGCTTTCCGAAAGAGATAAGATCAGCATTGAACTCCAGCGAGTGATCGATGAACAAACCGATCCCTGGGGTATCAAAGTGAGTGTTGTTGAGGTCAAAGATGTGGAGCTTCCTTCCAGCATGCAGCGTGCAATGGCTCGTCAGGCAGAGGCAGAGCGTGAACGCCGCGCCAAGATCATCCATGCAGAAGGTGAATTTCAGGCATCCAAGCAGCTTGCAGAAGCAGCAAATGTGCTCTCTAAAAATCCAGCTTCAATACAGCTCAGATACTTGCAAACACTCAATGATATCGCTACGGAAAAAAACTCAACTATTGTATTCCCATTACCGATCGACCTTATGAAAGCTTTTATGGAAAAATTAGCCCAATAACACATTTCTTATAAAGGAGTGTTCGTGTTTTATCAGGGACACTCCTTTTTGTAAAAAACAATATTGGATAATCTATGAAAGACAAAATTAGCGTCCCGTTAGATGTTCCTCCGGAAGTTAAAGGCACTTTTATCTTTAATTTTCAGGAGATTACGCGGAAAAGCGGAAGATTAATGCTTTTTGCGGGAGATCAGAAGATCGAACATCTGAACAATGATTTCTACGGTGAGGGAATTCCCAAAGAGGATGGCGATCCCGAACATCTGTTCAAGATTGCCGCCCAGTCACCCATTGGCGCTTTCGCTGCGCAGCTTGGTTTAATCGCCAGGTATGGTGATAATTATCGCAATATTCCCTATGTAGTGAAACTCAACTCAAAAACCAACCTGGTCAAAACCTCTCAGCAGGACCCGTTCAGCGCACTTCTCACTTCAGTTCATCAGGTTATTTTGTTCAAGAATATCAGTGATCTAAAAATTCTGGGCGTGGGCTATACGATATATCTTGGCAGCGAATATGAAGACAAAATGCTCAAGCAGGCAGCCCAGGTAGTGCGCCAGGCACATCGGAACGGGCTGATAGCAATTCTCTGGATATACCCGCGCGGAAAGGCAGTTGCCAACGAGAAAGATCCCCATCTTATTGCTGGTGCCACAGGTATAGCCGCATGTCTCGGCGCTGATTTTGTGAAGGTGAACTATCCGGACACATATCAGGCGAAAAAAGATTTCAAGGAAGCGATCAGGGCTGCAGGCAGAACAGGCGTGATCTGCGCAGGCGGATCATCAATAGATGTGGGTGAATTTCTCAAACGTCTTTATGATCAGATACAGGCAGGTGCTGCAGGAAATGCAACGGGTAGGAATATTCATCAGAAGACACTCCCAGAAGCAGTTCTCCTGTGCAAAGCCATATATGCGATCACCATAGAAGGCAAACCGCCTGAAGAAGCTCTCGGTATCTACAAAGGTTCTAAATATGTTTAAACTTGTTTTGCTCCGGCATGGAGAAAGCATCTGGAATAAGGAAAATAAATTTACCGGCTGGACAGATGTCGACCTTTCTGAAAAAGGGATTCAGGAAGCAAAAGAATCAGCGAAATTGCTGCAGAAAGAAGGATTCACTTTTGATATTGTGTTCACTTCTGTGCTAAAACGCGCGATCAGAACTTTGTGGATCGTGATGGATGATATGGATATGATGTGGCTTCCTGTGGAGCGGTCATGGCGCCTGAACGAACGTCACTATGGAGCACTTCAGGGCTTGAACAAGAAAGAAACCGCTGACAAATTCGGAGAAAAACAGGTACTCATCTGGCGCAGAAGCTACGATACGCCTCCGCCAGCTTTGACAAAAGGCGATCCCCGCTACCCGGGAAATGATCCGATGTATGCGAGCGTGCCGGAAAAAGACCTGCCGCTCACAGAATGCCTGAAAGATACTGTTGCCCGATTTCTTCCCTATTGGAAAGAGTCTATAATTCCAGCTATCAAGCAAAATAAAAAAGTCATTATCGTTGCGCATGGAAATAGTTTGCGTGCACTGGTTAAATATTTGGACAATATTTCCGATGAAAAAATCGTTGGTCTCAATATTCCAACCGGCATTCCGCTTATTTATGAATTGGATAAAAACCTGAAAGCTGTTACCCATTATTATCTTGGTGATCAGGAAAAAGTGCAGCAGGCAATTGACTCTGTAAAAAATCAAATCAGGAAATAGAAATGAAACGAGAAAAATACCTTGTAACCAGTGCATTACCTTATGCGAACGGGCATCTCCATATCGGACACGTAGCCGGAGCATATCTTCCGGCAGATATCTTTGTACGCTTTCAAAAGCTGCTCAGCAATGATGTAATATATATCTGCGGTACGGATGAAAATGGCGCTCCAATCTCAATAAAAGCCGAAGCTGAGGGCAAAACTCCCCGAGAGATCGTTGATTATTATCATGACAGCATTGTAAAAAGTTTCCAGGATCTGGAGATAGATTTTGATAATTTCTCAGGCACTGCGCGTCCGGACCACACAGAAATCTCACAAAAATTTTTCCTGAGTCTTCTTAACAAAGGTTATGTAATCCAGAAAACAACCCAGCAGCTTTATTGCGAGCATGACAAGCGTTTTTTGGCAGATAGATATATCGAAGGAACCTGTCCCTATTGCGGTGCAGAGGGAGCTCGGGGTGATCAGTGCGATGCCTGCGGAAAGCTCATCGATGCCACAAAATTGATCGATCCGAAATGTAAGATCTGTGGCAATACACCGGTTGTGAAAGAAACAACCAACTGGTTTCTCGAACTGCCAAAATTTGAAAAACCGCTGCGTGAATGGCTGAAAACAAAGACCTACTGGAAAGAAAATGTACTCAACTTTATCCTGAGTTGGTTGAATGAAGGGCTTATTGAGCGCTCTATTACACGGGACCTTAACTGGGGCATACCCGTCCCTCTTGATGATGCAGAAGGGAAGGTTCTGTACGTATGGTTCGATGCACCGATAGGGTATCTTTCTTCGACTGTGGAATGGGCGAAAAAGCTTGGAACTCCTGAGCGATGGAAAGATTACTGGCTCGACCCGGGCACAAAACTCATCCATTTTCTTGGTAAGGACAATATTCCCTTTCATACCATAATCTGGCCTTCTGTGCTTATGGAACAGGAAGAAAAATTTGTACTTCCCTATGATGTGCCGGCAAATGAATATCTCAATATTGAAGGGAAGAAAACCTCCACCAGCAGGAACTATGCGATCTGGGTAAAAGATTTTGTGAAATACTTCGAGCCGGAATTCCTGCGCTATTACCTTGCTGCAAATGCTCCCGAGACAAAGGACAGCGACTTTACATGGGAAGAGTTCCAGAGCAAAATAAACAATGAACTTGCAAATATCCTTGGAAATCTTGCAAACCGGGTATTTACTTTTGTGAATAGATATTTTAATGGTAAGATCGAGAAGCCGAAAAAGTTCTCTCAACTGTCTCAAACCACCCTTGATAATGCTCACACATTGGTAGATGATATCAAAAAATGCTATGAAACCTACCGGGTTCGAAAAGCGGTGAAACTTATTATGGATATTGCTCGCTCAGGCAACAAATATTTTGATGAGACAAAGCCGTGGTTTGCCGTGAAGGAGAATAGGGAAGAAGCTGCAGAAACGCTTTATGTGTGCGCAGAACTGCTTCGGATAATCTCGATAGTCCTTTCTCCCGTCCTTCCTAAAGCAATGAAAAAACTTCGAGCCATGCTGAATGCGAACATTCCTCTTACATGGAATGAGATTAAAAATCCGTTACAAAAAACCACTCTCGGTACGATCGAACCGCTTTTCAGGAAGATAACAGACAAGGAAGTGAAAGAGCAAAATGAACTTTTGGAGAAACAATCAGGCGTTGCTCCTGCTCTCGAGCATAAACCCGAGATCGAGTATGAGGATTTTTCAAAAATTGAGATGCGTGTCGTGAAAGTGATCGCTGCAGAGGCAATACCAAAAGCTAAAAAACTACTTAAGTTAAAAGTAGATTGTGCAGGTGAGATCCGTCAGGTTATCGCAGGCATTTCTCAATATTATAAACCTGAAGATCTGGTCGGAAAGCAGGTCGTGCTGCTCATGAACCTGAAACCCAGAAAGCTCATGGGTTTGGAATCTCAGGGAATGATCCTTGCTGCAAATTCCAAAGACGGAATAGCTGTTGTCGTGCCGGAAAAAGTCGTTCCTGAAGGAAGCGAAGTTCTGTGAAAAAGTTCTTGATAATTGCCATCTGCATTTTTGCCGTTTCAGCACTTTATGCTGCTGAGATTAAAGATAATATACTGTATGTCAATGTCGAGATAGTTCCGAATGCCACTACGATCGAGTTTTCTTCACCTGGCACAATTATTATAAACGAGGAAGATTCTCCATTTCAGCTTGAATTCTCGAACACATCCATCTCTATACAGATACCCGATGGGATCGAGATCGTTCCTTTCTGGAGGATCGGTATAAAGAAATTTGCCAGTCAATCAGAAGCAGAGGCATTCATTGTTACTTTCCCTGAATGTTATGCGAAGGAGATTCCTGCAATATCCTTTGACGGAACACGCTTTTCAATACAAAACGAATTTGCAGTATATTTGAACAACACTTTTTCATCCTATGAAGAAGCAAAACTTAACGCGGAAGTCGATTCATGGATCGAAGAGAATTATGAATATTCCTACTGCGACCTTCTGATCTATGATATAGAGCAGCAGAAGGATTACTACCTTCGTGCCCCAATCCAGATCGAAAGCTCTGCGCCCATCACTGTGGAAAATGTGCCGAGATCGAATTTCTGGAATCCAGCGGAATTTGTCACACGGGAGTATGAATCCGACCTGCGCGTCATCATAAACCAGATAGGCAAAATGAACCTGATCGCCCATTCGGATTTTGAAAATTATGTTGCAGGTGTTATTCCCAATGAGATTGGCACAGACTCACCAATGGAAGCAATGAAAGCACAGGCAATCGCAGCACGATCAGAAGCCCTTTTTAGGGTACTTAATGGCGTTCATAAAGACGATGGTTTTGACCTTTGCGCCAGTGTGCACTGCCAGGTTTTCTCAGGCATTACCGATATAAATGCCGTAACCGAGAGTGCTGTTGAGAATACTCGCGGTATCGTTGGTGTATATAAGGGGAAGATTATCAATGCAGTATATTCCACGAGCTGTGGCGGTAAAACAGAGACCTGCTCAAATGCGTGGGGTGGAAAAGAAGTGCCTTATCTGACAAGTATTTATGACGGAAACGGTTCAAATTCATACGATCTGACACAGGATTATTATGCTGAGAAATGGGTCAAGAATCCACAGCCCGTTTTCTGCAACACTCAAGATGATAAGGGGTGGGTACGAAATACCTATACATGGGAAAAGAAATATACTCTCAGTAATTTTCAGCGCATGATGAGTGATAAGGCAAATTTCGGCACCTACGTCGGCTATGAAGTACTTGAACGTGGAGAGTCCGGTAGGATCATAAAGATGAAGCTCAAGGGCTCTAAGGGAGAACTTCTGCTCGAAAATGAACTTCTCATCCGGCAGACACTTGGAGGTTTACGCTCATCACTTTTCTATATCACAAAAGATTCACAGTATATCAGAATCATTGGCAGGGGAAGTGGACACGGAGTGGGAATGTGTCAGATCGGAGCGATAAATATGGCAAAACAGGGCTACTCCTATGAGGATATTTTGAAACACTATTTCACAGGAATAGGTCTGAAGAAGATCGAGTATAGAAACTAATCACATCATAACCTCAATTTTGAAATCAAATAAATTCTACATCCGAACCTACGGCTGCCAGATGAATGTGGCAGACAGCGAACTTGTTGCAGGTATTCTTTCTGATGCGGGCTATAAAAAAGCAGAAAGTATTGATTCAGCTGATATTATCATATTCAATAGCTGCACAGTGCGCCAGCATGCTGAAGATAGAGTCCTGGGAAGGATCACTGCAGAAGCAACGAGAAAAGAACAAAATACAAATATACTCATAGGGCTGATCGGGTGTGTCGCTCAGCGAAAAGGCGAAGAGCTTCTCAACGAGATAAAGAGCTTGGATTTCGTGGTCGGGACAGATCAGTACAGGCACCTTCCCGAAATAATCTCTTCCTGCATGAATAGTAAAGAGCACTTATTTGCTGATGTTCAAAACAATATTGAAAATTACGAAAACATTTATCCTGTGAGAAACAAAGGTGTAAATGCATTTGTGACGATTATGCGGGGCTGCAATAACTTTTGCTCATACTGTATTGTTCCATATGTGCGCGGAAGAGAACGCTCAAGAGATCATAAAGAAATTCTCTTTGAAATCGAACAGGCAGGAAACGACGGTTTCAAAGACATCACCCTGCTAGGACAAAATGTAAACTCATATAATGATGGCAAATACACATTCCCTGAGCTTTTGAAAGAAACTGCTCGTGTTTCATCCATTGAACGCCTGAGATTTGTAACATCTCATCCAAAAGATATTTCTGATGAAGTCATTAAAGTAATGGCTGCAGAACCCAAACTTTGTGAACATTTACATTTGCCTATGCAGTCTGGTTCTGATAGAATATTAGAAAAAATGAATCGTAAATATACTCCCCAAAAATATCTCAACATTATCCATAAATTACGAAATGCCATGCCCAATATTGCCATCACTACCGATGTAATGGTCGGCTTCCCCGGAGAAACCGAAGATGACTTCATCCAGACCTACAACCTCATGAAAGAAATCCGATTCGACTATGCATTTATGTTCAAATATTCCCCTCGCGAAGGCACTGCCGCAGCAGAATATCCAGATCAGATTCAAGAGGAAATTCGCCTTGCACGCCTGCAAAAACTTATAGATCAGCAAGAACGCATCACCTATGAAAAGTATCAGGAACAAATAGGAAGACGCGTACAGGTGTACGTAGAGAAGACCAGTAAAAAAAGTGATAAAGAACTCTCTGGCAGAACGCGGGACAATAAAATCGCGGTCTTTCCGAGTGACAGTAAACTCATTGGTACCTTTGTTGATATCGAAATTGTTGACGCCACCAGCTGGACACTAAAAGGAAAACAAATTCAGCATACCTGAGGAGCACGATGGAAGAAGTTGAAGTACTCATTATTGGAGCAGGCATTGTCGGGCTGGCAATTGCAGAGCGTCTCTCCCAAAAATATGACTGCGTGATCGTCGCAGAAAAAGAGCCATCCTTTGGTAGGCATACTTCAAGCAGGAACAGCGAAGTTATGCATTCCGGAATTTACTATCCGCAGGACACCCTGAAAGCTAAACTCTGCGTAAAAGGTTTAGATATGCTTTATGCTTTTTTGAAGGAGCATGAGATTGATCACAAAAATTGCGGCAAACTCGTCGTTGCGACCAAAGATGAAGAAATTCCGATACTCGAAGAGCTTCTTGAAAACGGAACAAAAAACGGTGTGAGGGGATTGAAAATCCTGTCTGAAGAAAAAGTAAGGGAACTGGAACCGCTATTCAAAACAAAGAGCGCTCTCTGGGTTCCGTCAACAGGCATCATGGACACGCACAGTGTGATGAAAAAACTCGATTTCATAGCAGAAGAAAACGGCGCAATGATTTCATATAACACTGAAGTTGTTGGCATTAAAAAAACTGATGATGGGTATATCGTCACCTTTTATGATGGCTTCAAAGTAAAATCACCAGTTGTCATAAATGCTGCCGGACTCTGGGCTGATAAAGTATCCGAAATGGTTGGCATTCCCGCAGAAGAACACAACTACACGATCCATTTCTGCAAGGGAGAATATTACAAAACAACAAAATATAAAAATATTGAACATCTGGTGTATCCTGTTCCCGATCCGACAGGCATCTCATTGGGAATTCATATCAGGATAAACCTGAATGGTGAGCTCTCTTTCGGTCCGAATGCTTATTATGTTGATGAGTTGGGTTATGGCATGGACGAAACATATCATAGGCAGTTTCACGAATCCGTATCCGAATATCTCGATATCGAATTTGATGAGATGTGGCAAGACGATTCCGGCATCCGCCCAAAACTTCAAAATAAGGGTGAGGGATTCAGAGATTTTGTTATTGAAAATGAAAAAGAAAAAGGATTCCCAAACTTCATTAATCTGATCGGCATTGAATCACCCGGGCTCACCTCTTGCCTGGCAATATCCAAATATGTTGAAAATTTGATCGATGAGGAAAAATAAAAATTGACATCAAATTGAACAAAATAAAGTTTTCATATTCATCTAACCTGGGGGTTCTATGAAAAAAATATTAGTAATGGTTTTCATTTTCGTTTTTTGCGTATGTGCTCTTTTTGCACAGGAGACGAATCTTCTGTACAAAGAGAAAAAAACTTTTCCGCCTTCCAAAGAAAAGATCATATCAATTCATCTCTGTGATATTGATGGCTTGGAATCACTCACCGTGGAGGAATTTCAAAAGGTCGATACACTCTACTTCTACTATCAGCCGATGGGCACATGGAATTTTAAAGAGAAAGAACTCGATGATGATATTGCCGCTATCCATATCATACAGGATGATAAGACTATCCAGCCACAGAACATCATACCGAAATACAATACGAGGAACAAGATTTTTAAAGTAATTACTGCATTTCCAAGAAATGAATTTGTACTTGCGATGCCATTTTCGTTCTCAAATGAACTCGGAAACTCTCAACCTCTCACACTTCCCGAAAAGTTCTGGCCTGATTATAATGTTTACAGCCAATGTTATACTCTGGGCGCTGAACTTGCAGATGAAAAAAAGTATATTGAGTCCTTTGCCGTGCTCAAGTATTTCTTGAGTAATAAACCTGAAGTGGAAGGACTCTCTTTTTATCGGCTGGTTATGCAATTACTTAAAAATGATGTGAAGATAACGATCAATACCAAGCAATCTGAATTTAATATACTGAAATTGGAACTCATGAGATCTCTTTCCAAAGAAAATCTCGACAAACTCAGTGCGATACTCAAGGAAACCGCGACGGCACAGGATAGTTTTCTGATATATTTTAATCACGTGCAGACTAACGAAAGTAACACCCTGAAAGATAAACTGTTTCAACTCGTAACCGAATCCGGTGCTCTGCTGCAAAAATATACCGGTGAATTCAAGCTTCAGAAACTCTCTGTTTTTGAAAATGGACACTACTCTGACAATCGTTTTGCTTTTTACATCGATCTGCTCAGCAGAATGCTCTGCTATACCGATAGCATACACACTATTGATAGTCTTTACCAGATAAATACAAATTCCATTGACTTCTTCCCGGTGCAGAGAGACCGACTTGCGCTTCTCGAATGGCTTGATGATTTCCTCGCTGGAATCAACCTTCTCAATATCATTATAGAAAGGGGTCATTACGTGCTGAACGACAGTGCAATGATCAATCTTGAAAGCCAGCTCACGACCGAGAAACAGCCCTATTATGAGATAATCGGTGCCTTCAACGCACTTGGTTTAAATGATATAGATGGATTTGAACAAAAAATCTCAGACTCATTTCTAAAATGCACTGACGAGCAGTTACTTGAACTTCTTGAGATACAATATCTTTCATATCTTGCCACAAAAAATGGAATTTCCAGCACTGTTATAGGAGCCATCAACAAGGGACTAATGTATGAAAAAGAAGGAAACCTTGTAGAAGCGGAGCAACAATATAAAAAAGCATCTATGCTTGCAAGCAATTACGCACCGCCACAATTCTACCTGGGGCGTATCTATCATCAAAAAGATGAAAAATATACAGCAGAAATCTATTTTGACAGAGCATCAACAATTTCCCCCTCCTATATCTCTCCAATGAAATATACAATTGATTTTCTTATTGAAGATGAAAATTATGAACAAGCTCTTGAACAAGTTAATATAGCCCTTGAATCAAATCCTATTTGGTTCTTTTATTATCTCAAAGCAAATGCGCTCTTTCATCTTGAAAGATATACAGAAGCCGGTGATGCGTTGAATCAGGCAATCAATCTGAATGGATTTGACTTTGATCAGTATATTCTTCTTGGTGATATTTATAAAGGACAGGGCAATTTAGAACGAGCACGAGATGCGTATGAAAATGCCGGTAAGATCGATCCGACAAACAAAATCTTTACAGAACGAATGGCGTCTTTAAAGAAGTGATATGTTTAATTTGAAGAATTTTTTTCAGACTCCCGATACCGATAAGTCCGGTGATACAGAATCTCCGAAAAAAATGATCCAGATCGCTACCTGTGCGCTCTTTTTGGAAATTGCAAACAGTGATGAACATTTTTCGGAGGATGAACGCAGCGCGATTATAGAAATTCTTAAAAATGAGTTTTCCCTTGCCGAAGATGAAGTCAACGCACTCATAGAAAAAACAGAACATAGTCTCGACGAAAGCATCGATCTATGGCAGTTCACAAATCTGATAAACCAAAATTTCTCCGATGAAGACAAGACGAAGATCCTCGAAAATCTCTGGAGGATCATCTATACTGACGAGATACTAGACACCTATGAGGATTATCTTGCTCATAAGATTGCAAACCTTCTCCACTTACCCCATAAAACATTAATAGAAACGAAACTAAAGGTTAAGAAAAAATGAATAAAGAAGTTAAAGAACTCTGGCCTGAACTCGACTGGATAAAAAATGAAGATTTGCGTGAGAAAACTGCCGCAACATGGGAATTGGCATTTAGAAAAAGTGTTCTCACACCTGAAGATCTTCAAAGAATTCCTTTTACACTTCTGGTTGAAGACTGCAAAGTGAGTTTTATGGCGCATAAGCGCGCAGTGGTGCATGTAGCATATGAATCCGCGAAAATAATGCAGAAATTCTTTGGCAACGAACTTCCTATTGATCTCGATGTCGTTGTTGCCGGTGCGATACTTGCTGATGTTGGCAAACTCCTTGAATATGAAAAAGATGGTGATACGATAAAGTTCAGCAAATCCGGTCAGCTCCTTCGCCATGCTTTTACGGGGGTTTCTCTTGCGCATGCGTGTGGTGTGCAGGATGAAGTATGCCATGTGATCGCAGTTCATTCGAAAGAAGGTGATTCCTTCACGCGTACAACCGAGGGGCTCATCGTTCATCATGCTGATTTTATGACATATTTGCCTTTTAAAAACCTAAAGAAATAAATAATCTAAGAGGTTCTGATGAAAAAAATAATTGCACCTGTTGATTTTTCAGAAAATACAGAATGCGCATGTAATTATGCGATTCATTTTGCCGAAAAAGAAGAGACAGAGATTATGCTGTTCCACGCCTATATGTATCCTATCGCAACTGCAGATATGACCGATGACGTGGTGGACAGCTCAACTCTTATCACTCCTGAAATTATGGATAGCATTGAGCGTGCGGCAAAAGCCGGTATGAAGCGCCTGAAAGATAAGCTTGATAAAAAGCTCAAGAATGAGGAAATAAAAACCATACACATCAAAACAAAAGTCACAAATGGTATGGCGGAATATGAGATTCTCGATATCTGTGATTCCTATCACCCCGACATGATCATCATGAGTTCCTCAGGACAGGGACATAAATCAGGCAGATTATTGGGAAGCATTGCTCTCAAAATTCTTGAACATGCAGCGATACCAGTGCTTACAATACCCGAAAACACGGAATATCATGTTGTTCGAAATGTACTTTACATGACCGATTTTGACGAGTCTGATATATCGGCAGTTGAAAATCTTGTGAGCATACTCGATCCTTTCAAAGTGAAAATTCACTGCCTGCATGTAGAGCATTCTAACAAAGATCTTATTGATGACATGCTCATGAACTATATGAAGGAGCATTTTGAAAATGAATTCAAAAATGGCACAATGTTCTTTGAAATCGTTCAGGATAAGGATGTGCTCAAAGCAGTTGAGGAATATGTCAAAGACAAAAAGATCAGCCTGGTTGCACTGCTTCACCATAAGCGGGGATTGCTCTCCAAATTATTCCATCCGAATGTCACTAAGAAAGTATTTTACCATATGGAATTACCACTCCTTACATTTCATGACATTGTTGATGATAACGAAATAGGGGATTAGATCAAAGCTGCAAAGTTCTTGGATTGATCGGGTCCACGAACACAGTTTTGTGATTTTTATATACGACAAACCCGGGTGCACTTTTCCTGGGTTTTGTTACATATCGCACTAACGTAAAATCAACCGGCACTTTTGTGGAATGCTTTGCCTTACTGTAATAAGCTGCAATACCTGCGGCAACTACTCTGAGCTGTTCAGGAAGATGCTCGAGCTTTGTTGGGTTCTTTACAATTATATGCGAACCATGATATATTCTTGTATGAAAGAACCAGTCATTCGGTTTGGCAAAATGAAGTGTCAGTTCATCATTCTCTTTGCCGGATCGTCCTACAAAAATATCCCATTGCCTGCTCTCAACAGAAAGTGTAAATTTCCTGAAAGGGGTGGCATTCTTCCGAGGTCCCGAACTTGATTTCTGAATCTTCA
>JAVCDK010000089.1 GCA_030765865.1 Candidatus Celaenobacter antarcticus
TCAAGAGAGGTTGTCCGAAATAAGGGCTGATAAGCGTTCCGAGCAATACGGAAAAACCAAGAAATCCCATTTTCATCAGAAGAATGCCCGAAAGGAGATAACCTAATTTTTTATTCTGGAACAGCTTTATCGCTGTAAGAATGAGCAAGGGAATAAAAAAAGAGAGATCGAAGAACAAAGATCGAATTCCCGTCAGGTTGAATTTTATCTATCATTGAAGGAATGATAATTTTCAGCCACGAAAAAGTGAATAAAATTCCTAACAGAAAAAGGAATACTGCAATTGACCTTCTCGGAATATGCTCGGTGCGTATCTCAATAAAATAATCCAGATCGATCGAACTGAAAAATATGATTAAACTGAACAAAGACAAGCTAAAGATAGCTATATAGCACAGGAAAAACATTGTATACACTCTGTCAAAAGCATATATGCCATACGCATAAAAAAGGTATCCGATAAGTGCGATCCACACAAGATATATCTTTTCTGATGAATTATGAAGTTTCACCAGCACTACCAGGAGCAGAATGGAAACAACTATCGACACAACATCCTGGCTCAGAACACCGGGAAGCAACGAATCCGGTGTAAATGGTTTGTATATTTGAATGTTAAGAATACTGTAGAGCGAAACAATGAAAGTTATAATAATCAAGATCGATGTTAATATCTCAAGCGTCTTAATGTATTTTGTTTTCAGCACGATGTGCCTCCTGGAAAGATCATGCAAAACATAGAAAATCATGATTATTGTTCGTCAAGAAATACAGAATAAGTATCCGTGAAATATTATAAGAAATTATTAATGTGTCATCTCTTCAGACTATTTCTATTCCCTCTGATTTTCAATAATAATTGACGAATATATACTACTTTAGGAAAGTTATGCCATGATAAAAATTGGTCTAGTGGGTCTTCCCAAAAGTGGCAAAACCACTATCTTCAATGCGGTAACAGGTAGTGAAGCAGAAACTTCGGATTACTATTCCGGGGCAACAAAACCAAACCTTGCGACTGTCGAGGTGGTCGATGAGCGTATCGATTATCTTGCAGGAATATACAATCCTCATAAGAAGATCTTTGCGACAATTGAATATATGGACTTCATAGGCATACACCACGATGAGATAAAGAAGGAAATCTTTTCCGGCGAGTTACTCAGCATCATCCGCATGGTAAATGCACTCGGGTTGGTCATTCGTGGGTATGATGTGCCTGGCTCTCCATCTCAACCCGAACAGGATATTGAAACGCTGGAAACCGAATTCCTCTTTTCTGACCTTGCAATATGCGAGAAAAAAGTGGAAACTCTCAGCAAACAATATACAAAGGGTGGTAAAAATCCCGACACTGAAAAAGAGCTGAACCTTTTCCAAAAATGTTATGATTGCTTGAGTGAAAACAAAATGCTTAAAGAACTGGAATTCACAGCTTATGAAGAAAAGATCCTCCGCGGATTCCAATTTCTCACCCTCAAATCAATATTCATAATACTCAATGTGGATGAGGAGAACTTCGGAAAAAATCAACATCTCAAAGATAAACTTACCAGTAAATATAAAATTGTAGAGATCACAGGAAAGTTTGAGATGGAACTTCAACAGCTTGAAGAAGCAGAAGCACTCGAATTCATGGAAGAATACAACATTAAGGAGTCGGCGGTAAATAAATTGACAAGAATTTCCTATGACACTTTGGGCTTGATCAGCTTCTTCACTATCGGCAGTGACGAGGTCAGGGCATGGACACTGAAAAAAGGAGAAACTGCGCTTGATGCTGCGGCTGAAGTTCACACTGATCTCGCACGCGGTTTTATTCGGGCTGAACGTTTCACCTATGATGACTTCATAGAATGCGGTTCGGAAAAAGCCCTGAAAGCGTCGGGAAAATTTCATCTTGAAGGAAAAGAATATGTAGTTCAGGATGGCGATATCATTTGCATTCGTCACAATTAAAAGATATGAAAAACAAAGATAAAGAAAAAAAAACAAAATCGAAACTGATACTCGTTTTTATATTCATCGTGCTTGGTGCTTTGCTCTTCTTTTCATTACTCTCATTCACCTACGATGACATTATAACCCTCAAGAAGGCAGAGCTCTCTTTCAGAAATATCATCTCGCTGCATTTCCCATACACGCGAAATATGATCGGTCCATTTGGCGCAGGATTGGCATGGGTATTCCAGATCATTTTCAGCGAACCGTTCAGTTTTTTCCTTTCAGTATTCCTTTTCGTCACAGGCATCCTCTATATATTCGGCTCAAAAATTGAAAAACTCACACGCAAACTTCTCTTCATTTTTCTCTTTTTCGTCTGGCTGACCCTGTTCTACCTTTCTGTAGGAGGAGCATTCCCTATCTTCAGGGGAATCGTATTCACCTTCATTATTGATAAAATATTCTACCCGATCTTTAACAGCGTTGGTTCTGCAATTATACTCGGTCTCGCACTATTTGGTACTATTATATTCATATTCGAAGCACGGACAATTTTGGACTTCTTCAAATCACTTTTTTCTCGACCTGAAAGAAAACCTAAGCCAGGGAAAAAACGAAAAAATAAACCACAAATTTCTTACTCGAAGCAAGAAGAAGAAATAGAACATCCAGCCCAAAAAGTAAAAAATAAGAAAAAGAAAAAAGAGAAGAAAAAGAAATTTGAACCCGTTGTCACAAAAGTTCCCAAAGCTATTGATGATGATGACAGCTCATATCCCCTGCCAAATTATCATAAAATCCTGCAGGACTCTCCTTCAATGACCAAGCAGGCAATGGAGGAAAAGAAGAAAGAGATCGAGGAAAAAAGTAAGCTACTTCAGTCAAAGCTCAAGGAATTTGATATTGAGGGTGATGTAGTGAATGTGAATATCGGACCGGTTATCACGCAATATGAACTGCGTCCCGCACCTGGTACAAAGATCAGTAAATATACTTCTCTTGCAGACGATCTTGCACTTGCATTGAAAGCAAAGAGCATCCGTATCGTTGCCCCTATTCCCGGCAAGGATACTATCGGATTTGAGATCCCAAATAATAAGTCGGAATTCATTTATTTGAAAGAGGTACTCGACTCTGATGAAATGAAAAATAATCCTTCTCCCACACTTATTGCGCTTGGCAAAGGCATTACCGGCGAGCCCATCATAACTGATTTGAAAGATCTGCGACATCTTCTTATTGCCGGAGAGACAGGTTCCGGAAAAAGCGTGTGTCTTAATACTATTTTGAACACCATCCTTTACCGAGCTCATCCCGACCAGGTTCGTCTTATCCTTTTTGACCCCAAGAAAATTGAACTGTCACTTTATAAAAAAGTTCCTCATCTTGTGAAAGAAGTTATTACGGATTTTGAAGATGTAGTCTATCTTCTTAATTGGGCTGTGAATGAGATGGAGCACCGTTATGATGCGCTGGCGAAATATCATGTGCGTAACCTGGCAAGCTACAATGAGATGTGTATCACAAAGAAGAAGGAACATGAAAAGCTGAACGTGGAAGAACTTCCCGACCAGGAAGAGCTTCCCGAAACAATGCCCTATCTCGTCATAGTAGTAGATGAGCTTGCTGACTTGATGCAGAAGATGGCAAAGGACATCGAGCGCCCAATTCAACGTCTTGCAGGTATGGCACGAGCTGTTGGCATATATCTTATCTTTGCCACACAGAGACCCTCCGTGAATGTGATCAATGGTGTGATCAAAGCGAATTTCCCCTCCCGAATTTCTTTCCATGTTTCTTCAAAAACAGATTCAAGAACAATTCTTGATATAAACGGCGCCGAGAAACTTCTTGGCAACGGCGATATGCTATTTTCACCTCTTGGCAAAAAACCACCGATCCGTGTTCATGGCTCGTTTGTTGGCACAGAGGAAGCGAAAAGGTTGGTTGACTATCTTTCTCAATTTCCAAAACCAGAAATGGACATTAAGCTTCCCACAGAAAAAAATGATGGTGAAGATTTCGCTTATGATGACGATCTTTTCCCGCAAGCTGTTCGCTATGCCGTTGAGAAAAAATATGCATCCATTTCTATGATGCAGAGAAAATTCAGGATCGGTTATGCGCGTGCCGGACGTCTCATTGATCAGATGCAACGCGCAGGATACGTGCAAGATGCAGAGGGAAGTAAACCCAGAAAAGTGCTCATCAACCAAGACGCTCTTGATAGATTAGGATATTAAATGAAAAAATATTTCGTAATACTCATTGTTGTGATCTTTGTGTGCAATGCACTTCTTGCAAATGAAGAACTCCTTCAGAAATTCCTTCAAAAAAATGAGAAGATCACAACCTTTAAAGCAAATTTCGAGCAGAGAAATTATTGGACGGAAAGCGACATCGAGCATTTTTCATTTGGCAATCTTTACACCAAAGACGATAAGATAAAGCTCGAATTTTACTATCCCGAGCCACAGACAATGCTCGGCACAGAAAACGATCTGAGATTCTATTTTCCTGAAAAAAAACAACTTCTCATTCAAGACTGGAGTTATTGGCAAAATTTTATAAATCCAAAACTGCTCGCCAAAGAATATATTGATTTTTGCGAGTTGCAATCGACAGACAAATATAGAAATGTCACAATTTTCACATTTAAACCAACCGAAGTCATGAGTGACTTCTCCGAACTTGTTATCCAATTTTCCAACCAGGACTCCCTTATCGAAGTGATCGAATATATGGATAACTACGACAATGAAGTTGGCTTTAAATTTACCAATAAGGTTATCAATGATGAAATTCCTGACAGCACCTTTATGCTTGAAATTCCCGAGAATGTCTCTGTTGTCGACCAAAGAACGGCACAGGATAAGTAGCAGATGACACGATGATAGTCGTAATAATGGCAGGAGGGATCGGCACCAGATTCTGGCCTCTCAGCACAAAGAAAAACCCTAAACAGTTTTTGCATATTCTCGGTCAGCGATCGATGATACAGCAAACAGTTGATCGGGTTCTTCCATTTGTTGATTATAAAAATATTTATGTGGTCACAAATGAGAGTCAGATCAGTTTAGTAAGAGAACATCTTCCTGAACTTCCAGAAGAAAATATCATTGCTGAGCCAATGGGTAGAAACACTGCTGCATGTATCGGATTGTCTGCCGTTCTCTTGCAAGAAAAGTATGAAAAAGACGAAACCATGCTTGTGCTTCCGGCAGATCATTACATTGGCAAGCCGGAGCTTTTCAGAGAAATCATCTCTCAAGCTGATACTTTTGTAAAAGAACGCAAGAAGCTTCTCACCTTCGGAATTAAACCGACCTATCCAGCAACCGGATATGGATATATCGAACTCGGTAAAGAGATTCAGAAGAATCCAATTCCAATTTTCGCGGTAAAGCAGTTCAAAGAAAAGCCGAATGCAAAAATAGCCGAACAGTTTGTAAAATCAGGTAATTTCACATGGAACAGCGGCATGTTCTTGTGGCGAATAGGCTCGATTATCAAAGCAGTAAAAAATTTTATGCCCTCTCTCTTTTCATCTTTAAACGATATAAAAAATTCATGGAATTCTGATATGGATAAAGTTAGCAAATTCTATTCTGAGCTTGAACCGGTTCCTGTTGATATCGGCATTATGGAAAAAGCAGATAATGCGGTCGTTGTTCCCATCAGTATTGACTGGAATGACATTGGAAGCTGGCAGGCGCTTGATGAGATGAAAGAGAAAGATAAGAATGGTAATTATTTTGAAGGCAAAGTGCTTGATATTAATGCACAAAACCTGTATGTTTACTCAACTGATAAGAATAAAAAAATCGCACTAATAGATATTGATGATCTTGTAATAGTTGACACCAAGAATTCGCTTCTCATTTGCAAAAAGGATGGATCTCAAAAACTAAAGGACATTGTTGAACGTATCAAAAAAGAAGAAAATTAATATGAACAATAAAAATCTCGTATTTCGTTTTCCTGCATTTTTGCGATGGCTCTCAATAATCGTTGCCCTTCTGGCGCTTGTGTGGGCATTGTATTTTATCACTCATGAATTTTCCACTCTCGATAAATGGTTCAAAAAAGCAGTTCCTTTTGTAGTACTTCTCCTCGTGGTGAATGTTTTTTATAAGAACCTTTTTACTGTTAATTCAATTCGATTCACAGATTCATCGGTAATCTTCAAACCACTTCTCCTCAAAGGTATTGAAATACAATTTGTGCAGATAAAAAAAATTGAATTTAATATAAAAGCCGGCAAATCCATCATTCTTACTTATGAGCAGGACGGCAAAACAAAAACATTATTAATACCGCGCGGTATTAATAAAATCCTCATCGTTCTTTCGCTCATAGCTGACAATGTGCCGGATATTGAGTTAGATGAATTCATGAAAACGGTTATCACTACAGATAAATAACTCACAATATTTTTTCATGAAAAAAGTCCTCATTATCACATACTACTGGCCGCCTGCGGGTGGTCCCGGTGTGCAGCGGGTGCTCAAATTTGCAAAATACCTTCCCGAATTTGGCTGGCAGCCGATCATTCTAACTGTACAAAATGGAGAATATCCCGCCCACGACGAAAGCTTATTTTCTGATATTCCAAATGAGTGTATTGTATACAAAACCCCAGCAATCGAGCCATTCTCTTTATATAAAAAATTCACAGGAATGGATGCAGATGAAGCAATCCCCGTTGCAACACTCACGGAAAAAAAGAAAAGCTGGAAGAAGAAGTTAGCTCATTGGATCCGATTAAATCTCTTTATTCCAGATGCCAAGATTGGATGGATTCCTTATGCAGTTAAAGCTGGAAAACACATCATCAGGAATGAAAAACCGGATATAATTTTCTCATCTTCTCCACCTCCTACTGTTCATCTCATAGCCAAATCTCTTGCCCGATGGAGCAGGATCAAATGGATGGCAGATTTCAGAGATCCCTGGACGGAGATTCATTATTATCATCAAAGCAGAAGTAAACTTTCTCGAAACCTTGATTGTTTCCTCGAACAAAGCATACTATCTTCATGCGTTAAAGCAACATGTGTAAGCAAAGAATTCTCAAAAATTTTATCTGAGAATGATAACTCAAAATTTGTCATTATTCCCAATGGCTATGATGGAATAGAGTTACATGTTCAAAAGCATCAAACAAACTTTTTTGACATCATTCATGTGGGGGGGATAAACAGATCAAGATACTATCCTGCTTTTTTTAGAAGCATTGCAAACTTAACACAGAGCAAATTCGATAATAAAAAGATACGATTACTCTTTATCGGCAAGATTGAGCATTCTATAAAAGAAGATATTATACGTGATTGTGCAGGTTTATCAAAAGTGGAATTCCTCGGCTATCTCCCTCATCATCAAGCAACCAAATATATGTGTCAGGCAAGTATCCTCCTTATCTTTCTCGAAGATGTAGACAATTATGAAGGACACATCCCAGGAAAGCTTTTCGAATATCTCGTAACCGGTAATTACATATTGGGAATCGGTTCCGAAAAAGGTGAAGCTGCTGAGATCTTATCCAAAACCAAAGCCGGTAGAATTTTCAACAAAGACGACCAATATAAGATCGACGATGCCATTATTACTCAATATAAGAATTGGGAAAAAGGGGTGAAACATCACTCCGACTACGAACACATCAAGCAATTCTCAAGACGAACTCTTACTGAAAAATTGGTAGAGACATTTACACACCTATGAAATTAACAAAATTTCTTTTCATGCTTAATAAATTCTACACTGATATCAAGCAGCCAAAATCACGATATGAGTTATGTTCAAATCATTCAAGTACCTTAGATTACTATTACTTTATATTTGACGAAAAAAGATTATCAAAGGGAAAAGATCAGAAATTGATTTCAAGATTCGATGAAAACGGCATACCGATCAACAGCACATATATCGATGTGGAAGATAAGTCCTATGTATATTTCCCCATCACTATCGGGCAGGTTGGATTAGCTGTTTTCCACACTTATCTCAAAATTAAAAATGAATTAGACGAATGTAGATTTCTCAAATTTGTTGATTGGTTTTATAATAACGCTGAGATCTCTGAGAAGTCGGGAGTTCGTTGGATGACGGATGTATCCCTCCCGGCATACAAGAATCCCGGTCCATGGCAATCTGCTTTTGCACAAAGCCGGGGAATTTCAATCCTGCTACGTGGATATCAATTAACCCATGACATGAAATATTCCGACATGGCAAAAAAGGCCCTGATCCCCTTCTCAAAAAAGGTGTCTGAAGGTGGCGTTACTTCCTTTACGAAATGGGGACCGTTTTATGAAGAATATACAGCAGGACTTCCTACTTTAGTCTTGAATGGAATGATCTTTTCTTTATGTGGAATTTATGACTATGTACGAGTGTTTCCAGACGACATTATTGCAAGGCAATTATTTGATGGGGGTATTAACACTCTTATAAAAATATTACCCGAATATGATCTTGGGTTTTGGTCAAAATACAATTTATATGAAGCAGATTGGTACCCGTCAATAGATCCTGCTACAATCGGATATCAGAGATTACATGTAACTCAATTGAATATGCTGTACCAGCTTACAGGAAATGAAATTTTCAAAGAATATGCAGATAAATTTCGAAAACAGGATACTCACTTTAATGCACTCAAGATGTATAAAATAAAATTCAGCACATTAAAAAAATTAGGGAGACTTTAATATGGCAGGCATCTTGTTGTTAATCTCTAAATCTCCCGAAAAAAAAGAACTCTTTAAAGAAAAAACTGAGAAATTAATAAAATACACAGATAAAATATTTAAGCCCTATTTTAAAGAGATATCTTATCACAGACCCTCTGAGCAAGCCTTCATTATAATATTCAAAAATGATAGTAGGAATAAATTTGCCGTTGAAAAATCCGGAAGCTGGCTGGCTTATGAAGGAAGCATTTTCGCTTTGCATAAAACCAAGGCATATTCTGCCGAGGAACTTCTCGATCTTTATCATCAAAAAGGCGAATACTTCATTAATGACCTCGACGGACATTTTGTTATTAAATTATATGATAAAGCTAAAGATCAATATCTTATTTTTACGGATTTTATACGAAGTCGTATTAATTATTTCGCTGAAAGTAAAGATTTCGTTATGTTTACACCGTATATTTTATTAACGGGCATTATAAAAAATACCGAGGAAGATCTGCATGCCTTGAATGAAATGTTCTGGCGCTATTACATCCTTTCGTCTCGAACACTATTCAACGATGTAACTCGTTTAGATTCAGCTTCAATCTATAGATTTCACAACAGAAAAATAGAGATCAAAAAGTATTGGAATTTCCCTACCCATCAAACTAATAATTCGTTTGAAGAATCTGTTACAAAATTTGTGGCAAGTATAAAAGAAACTGCACTGTTAGTAAATAGCTATTACGGCAAACCTGTTATGGATTTGACTCAGGGGCAGGATTCTAGAATAATTATGGCAGCATTCCGATCACAGGATTTACCCTTTTCCACAACTACTTTCGGGAAAGAGGACTTTCTTGAGTTAAAAAACACGAAGAAGATGGCCCGCAAATATAAATTTGATCATCACGGCATTGAGATTACGGAAGATTTCAAAAAAAACATTATAGATTATTTTGATAAATCACTTATTTTGGGTAATGGAGACGAACCCGGATATCTTCTTGGAAGAATTCTTTTTATGCGGGAAAAACAAGCAAAATTTGGTAATGTGTTAATTAATGGTACGGGAGGTCCTTTTTATAAAGACTGCTTTTGGGAAGAAGTCTATACTTTAAATCTATATCGCGAACCAAGAAGATTGAACTATGAATCTTTTCTTCGTTTAAGACCCATGAATAAGAACTATCCGGATCGGATATTTACAGAGAATTTTTTAAAGGTAAAAAACAAATCTGCCGAATATTTTATTGATATGATTAACGAGTCAATAGATAGCATTTCAGACTGTCCTGTTTCAATGCAAATTGATAAATTCGCACTGACGAAATGGCAAAATTATGCGATCATCAGTAATAACATATCCTTATCAACCAATAATAGTATTTCCCCGCTATTATTGAGAAGAAATCTGGAAATTGGACTGGCAATGCCGGCAAGATGGAGATGGAATAAATCGAACTTCCAGAGAGCAGTTATGTATCGGCTCGATCCGGAATTGGCAAAAGAAAAAACCGATTTTGGGGGAATCAATATGGTTCCGTACAACATTATTACGTTTATACCATTTTACGCCAAGTACATTTTCCGGCAATCCCAACGATATCGTAATAAAATATTAAATCGATTGGGCTTTAACGTCAAAACCCATTTACAGGCTGCATGGGATTATAAGCCCATTTATGAATCCTTGTTCGATAAACAAGAAATTCAAACCTTATTGAATTACAATGACATGAATCTATCTAGTATAATAAAAAAGGATGAATGGCAACAATTCATAAATAAATTTACAAAATGCGAGAATATTTCTCTATCAGATTATGAGTTTGTTTTAAAAATCGCAAGCATAGAACTCCTTATAAAAAAAGCAGCTATATTGAGGGGTATGTAGTGAAAATTGGGATGATCCTCGATAAAAGTTTTCCTACAGATATGAGGGTAGAGAATGAAGCTACCGCTCTTATACAAAATGACTATGAAGTATTCTTATTATGTTTAGATTATGATAATTCTCTCCCTAAAAAAGAAATTTATAAAGGGATTCATTTAAATAGAATATATAAGAAGAAGAAATTGGCAAATCGTGGTAGAGGTCTTATTAATACACCTTTTAATTATTATACATATTTCTGGGCAAAGCAAATCGTGAAATTTGCAAAAGAAAATTGCATTCAAATACTACATATTCACGATTTATATATGCTTGGCGCAGGTTTTATCGCAAATGATAGATTAGATAAAAAAATTATTATTGTAGGGGATTTACACGAAAATTATGCTGATGCCCTTGAACACTATAGATTTTCTACTGTTTTTCCTGGGAATATCCTAATTTCTATAAAGAAATGGAGAAAAATTGAAAAAGAATGGATTTCAAAATTAGATTATGCTGTGGTGGTGGTTGAAGAAATGAAACAAAGAATTACCCCTTTTATTAAAAAAGATAAAATAATTGTATATGAAAATTATGTAAATAAAGATGATTTTCTGAATTATTCTGAACATAAAGAAATAATTGAGAAATACAAAAATAAATTTGTAATTTCATATATAGGTGGTTTTGACTATCATCGTGGAATTCATACAATAATTAAATCATTACAGTATTTGAAAAATATTGATAATCTGAAATTTTGTGCTGTAGGTTCTGGGAAAAATTTAAATGAATTATTCACTTATGCAAAAAAATTAAATGTTCTAAATTTAATTGATTTTGAAGGCTGGCAATCACCCAATAATCTACCGAACTATTTTTTTGCTTCTGATATTGGGATAATTCCTCACTTAAAGTCAGTACAAACAGACAATTCAAGCCCTAATAAACTATATCAATATATGCTTTCAGAAAGACCGATTATCTCCACAAATTGTAATTCCATCCAAAGGGTAATTAAGGATAGTAATACAGGGTTGATTTATAAATCTGGAGATGCTAAAAACCTTGCAAAAAAAATTATTCAACTTTATGAAAATCCAGAGTTAAGAAAACAGATGGGTAAAAATGGCAAAAAGGCAGTTTTGGAAAAATATAATTGGTCAAATACAAGTGAGAATCTGATTAAATTGTATAAGACAATAGAAAATTCAATTAAACAGAGATAGACAATCAATATGAAAGATAAAAATATAATAGATAACTCTGTTTATTATGAACAATTCAATTGGGAAAAATCAAATTTAAGTATACATCTTAGAAATAAAATTGAAAA
>JAVCDK010000111.1 GCA_030765865.1 Candidatus Celaenobacter antarcticus
ATTGATCACATCATAGATATTTTGCTTTGTGAATGTAAAATCTTCCAACGAAAAGGTGAGTGTGATCGACTCTGTTTCAGCAAGAAGAGCTGTAGATAAAAAACACAAAATTAAAATGCAGATTATTTTTTTCATTTATTTAACTTTCTCATATTTTTTAAAAAGAGCAATGATCTCTTCGGGTGTTTTTGCATTTATCAGCGCATCTCTCAGCTCTCTGACTCCCATAAGTTGAGAAATTTTCATAAGAAATAAAGTGTAAAGTTGTTTTTCATTTGTCGGGATTGCAAGCATAATGATTAAGTTAACAGGTTTTCCATCGAGTGAGTCATAATCAATACCTGTATGCGTTCCAAAGAGCAGATGAAGTTTTTGAGCATGTTCTGTGACTGTGTGTGGTATCGCAATGTGGTTCCCGATGCCTGTGGACAGCTCATTCTCGCGTTTTATAATATCCGCGAAAAATTGTTTCTGATCAATATCGGGATATACTTCGGATATTCGAGTGCATAAGAATTGTAGAAGTTGGGTTTTATTGGATTCGGACAAATTGAGGATAATTGCTTCTGGGGTAAGCAAATCAGAAACGAATATCTCATGTAAAGAGCTCATGTGATCAGGAAGCTGCTTTTGTAAACTCCTCGACTTTTCTCATGATCATATCTTTGATCTCTGCCAGACGTTCTTCCGATGTGCTCTCAAACCTGAGCACCAGCACTGGCTGAGTGTTCGATGCACGTACCAGTGCCCATCCGTTTTCAAAAGTGATACGCATTCCGTCAATATCATTTATATTGCATTTCTTCTTTTCAAAATAACTTTTCACATGCTCAACGATCTCGAATTTCTTTTCATCCGGACAGTCTATTCGGATTTCCGGGGTGTTATAAACAGGAGGAACATCGGAGAGAAGCTCGCTGAGATGTTTATCAGTTTTGGAGAGTATTTCAAGCAATCTTCCACCTGCATAGATAGCGTCGTCAAAGCCGAAATATTTATCAGCAAAGAACATATGACCGCTCATCTCGCCGCCAAGCAGGGCTTCTTCTTCTCGCATTTTTTCCTTTATTAGCGAGTGCCCTGTCTTCCACATGATGGGATTCCCACCATGTTTTTGCACATCATCATAAAGGTTTTTTGAGGATTTCACTTCTGAAATGATCGTAGCACCGGGGTGTTCCTTGAGCACTGCACGAGCAAAAATCATAAGTAGCTGATCGCCAAAAATAATTTTTCCATTCTCGTCAACTGCACCGATACGGTCGGAATCACCATCAAAACCGATTCCCAAGTCTGCTTTTTCATCAACGACTTTCCTGATGAGTGTTTCAATGTTCTGTTCGACAGTCGGGTCAGGATGATGATTTGGAAAAGTGCCATCCATCTCTTCAAAAAGAGAGATCACATTGCATCCTAATCTGCGGTAGATGTCCGGAGCTACAGGACCTGCAGTGCCGTTGCCTGAATCCACAATAACTTTCAGAGGTTTGTCAATGAGGAGATGTTCTACCACATAATCTTGATAATCCTGAATGATCGAGTCATATTTTTCGCAGGAACCTTCACCGGAAATATACACTGCTTCTTCAATAATCTCTCTTATCTTTTGGATTTCCTGACCATAAATGGAGAAGGTTCCGACACAAAGTTTAAAACCATTGAATTCGGGAGGATTATGACTGCCTGTGACCATCAATCCGCCATCTGTCTTCAGCTTTTCAATTGCATAATACAGCACCGGAGTGGGAACAGTACCTACATCAATCACTTTGCATCCTGTTTCTGCAAGTGCGTTGCTGAGTATTACCCGAAATCTGTTTGAGCTGAGACGGCAATCCCCGCCGAGAGCTACTGTTTTCAAATCCAAACTGTGCAAATAGGTACCAAAGCTGAGCCCGATATTTTCGACAGCGTGATCAGTGAGATCTTTATCTACAATACCACGAATATCATATTCTCTGAATATCTGCGGATTGATCATCGATCCTCCAACGTAAACATTAATTATTATCGTCAATGTATGACGTGTATGGATTATTTTTGTCAAAGTATTTTTCATTTAGATGCATATTCTGAGTTTTATTTTTTTAGATTAAATAAATTTCATTGACTAATTTTTAGAGAATCGAGTGAATTGTATGCAAATAAATCTATGGAGAATTGAGGATGCTTAGTTTTGCAGAAGAATTAATTTTACTTTCTCTTGATGACAAGAAGGGTAACTTTCTTCCGATGTCCCTTATGTCTTTTGAGAGCGCGCTTGACGGAGCAATTTTGATGGAATTGGCTTTAAAGAATAAGATCGATACAGACCTTGAACATCTGATCCTTATTGATGATTCCGAAACAGGTGACCCGATCTATGACGAAATTATTCAAATGATAAAGCAGTATCCTGACAGCAAAAATGCCCTGTACTGGGTGAAAAAGATCAGAAATAAATACAGCAATCTTAGAGAAATATTAACCCAGCGTCTCGTTGAGAAAGGAATTCTTGAAGAAAAAAAGAAAAAAATACTCGGACTCTTTCCACAAAAACGATATCCTGTTCTCAATAATTCGGAGGAGATGACAGTAAGAAATCGTATTCGTCATATCGTACTTAGTGATGAAATACCCGAACCCCGCGATATTGTTATCATTTCTCTTATAAAATCCTGCGGACTTGTTGACCAGATATTCTCTTCTCAAGAAATCAAAAAGGCATCAGAGCGGATCTATCAAATATCCAAGATGGACCTCATCGGGCAGTCTGTGTCAAAAGCCATCAATGAGCTGCAGGCAATGATAAATTCTGCGGTCAGTTTCGGGGTGATCAGGGCGTAGGATATACATTACGGAGTTAAGGTTTTTCTATTATGAGGACACTACACATCAGAAAACCAAACCGTCTTAAGGGTTATGATTATTCGCAACCAGGATATTATTTTGTTACAATTTGTACCCAAAATAAGATTAAATATTTCGGCACAATTAGGAAAAATAATATGTTCTTGAATAAATATGGTCTAATTGCTCGAAAACGATGGTTATGGTTGGAACAACAATATAAATATGTGAAATTAGATGAATTTGTAATAATGCCAAATCATGTACATGGTATTGTGGAAATTAAATCCAATGTGGGGACAAGTCGCGACTTGACCCTACATAAAAATAATGACCCCAGAAATCATATAAAAATCAAACCACTATCCGAATTAATTGGTGCATTTAAAACAACATCATCAAAATATATTCACCAAGCAGGTCTTGAAGAATTTGCATGGCAGCGTTCATTCTATGAGCACATTGTCAGAAATGAGAAATCCTTAGAGAAGATCAGATGGTACATAAAAAATAATCCGTCATTATGGGAGAGAGTCAAATATAGAAATCGGGAATAGGTTTTGCTTCTGAATTACCTAATCGTTAGTTTTCTTCTGAAATTCCTTCTTGCCTTTTTCTATAAGGTCTTCACCTGCATCTTTCCCCTTTTCTAGCAGATCTTTGCCTGCATCTTTTCCTTTTTCAAGCAACTCTTTTCCGTGTTCGATCCAGCCTTCTTTATTTGTGGGAATTTCCTTACCTGTAAAGAACAAATATCCAAGATACACTACTGCGATAATTGCGATTATAATTAGTAGTTTGAACGCTTTCTTTACGATCGCAATGATTAAAAGCACTGCCAAAATGCCGAGGATCACCCAGAAGATCGGATGTGCATTTAAATAACTAATAGCATTTTCCATTTTTTTTTAAAACTCCTTTTATATTATTTCTCTGTTTATTTGATTATTATAAATAAGAACATCCATAATTTATTGATCTTATGAATCCCTATCTCATTTCCCAGTCTGATCTATTTAACCTGTAGATATATAATTCAACAGGTTTTGTATAGGATCGCATATGCTCAGGAAAGTGATACGTTCCTTCTCTGATACGCTTTGCGCCAACTTTTTCCTGCATTCTCTGTGAAGCAATATTAGATCGGTTCGGAGATGCCTGGATCGCTTTACAGGATGTGTGAGTGAAAAGATAATCAACCAATCCTTGTTTTATTTCTAAACCAAAACCCTTGCCCCATAATGCTGGAAGCAATTTTACATCTGTATGAGCAACGCCTTCTTCGCCGAGCAAACCAAGCTTGCATTCCCCTATCGGTGTGTTGCTTTCCTTATCTATCACTATCAAAGTGCGATCAAATTCTGAGTTTTCTGCATGAGCCAATTGTGCAATTATATCTTCCCTGCGTTTCATCAATCCCTTTGGAAATCCGACATTCTCCATAACGCGAGGATCATTCCAGAGCTGGAAATAGAGATTTACGTCCTCGTCTTTTGTCGTGGGAATTCGTATGATCAAACGAGCTGTTTCAAAAACCATTATTCACCGCAAATATCGAGTTCATCCCATTCGGTGTTCTTGATCGTTGCAATTATGACCAATTTATTTTCAAAGGTCCAGGCAATTATCTGGAAGCCCTCTCCGCTTTTCCAGCACCACTCGTCAAAGGGTAAATGAAATTCCACAGAAGGCGGACCATACATCTCATCCGCATAGGATTTTACATCAAAATCGGATTTGAAAATAAAGATCATTTCGTACAGGGGCTGAGATGAAATCTTCTCATCAAAATAATAGACTATCGATTCAAGCCGGTCATCATTGATAACCTCTTCATACTGGTAGCGAAATGACAAATCCTTATTGACGATCATATTATCAATATCTTTTATATCTTCAAACTTTTCCAGGGGCATACCCAGATAAAGATTTTTCACATAATCCGGAAGCAAGCTTGTCTGAAGACGCTCTGTTGGAACAGTTTTGAATAAGCTGCAGCCAACCATGATTAATGGGATCATCAGGAAAATAATTATTTTTTTCATAGGTGCTCCTATTTAAAACACTGTTACATTATATGTTTTTTTATTTCTGCTTTTGCACGACGGTCGCATTCCTCATTCTCAGGATGACCATCATGCCCCTTTACCCATTGCCAGTAAACATTGTGCTTCTTAGATAATGTATCGAGCTGCTGCCATAATTCTAGGTTTTTTACACGTTTCTTTTTAGAATTTTTCCAATCCTTTTCTTTCCAGTTCTGTATCCATTCGGTCATGCCTTTGACAAGATAAACCGAGTCTGAATACAACGCTACAGTGCATGACTCTTTCAATTTTTCCAGCGCTTTGATTGCGCAGGTGAGTTCCATGATGTTGTTGGTCGTTTCTTTAGCAAAGCCGGTAAGTATCTTCCTTTTCCCACGATAGATAAGGATTGCAGCCCAGCCACCTGGTCCGGGATTTCCCTTGCACGAACCGTCGCAGTAAATGATAACTTCTTTACGAGTTTTGGTTTCATTTTTCATATATTTGGAATAGGTTTCTTACGGAATGTGCTGTCAAGTTTATGGATAATTTCGGCATTGTTCCAGTTAAATATTTTATGAATAGAACTCTTATCCGCCGGTGGATGGACACGTTCACACATTAAGCAGATTTAAGCTTAAAATATTCATGCAGAATCTTGTGAATATTGACCTTTGTCATCCTTCGCAACGGTTCAAACAAGAGTAACTTAAGAACAAGTGCACCTTACTTTATCACGATCATCTTCTTAATTTCTGACATATCCTCAGTTTGTATTTTATAGAAATACACTCCCGAATTTAATGTATCAGTATTATACAATACTGCATGTTCGCCTTTTGGTTTTGCATCATTTATAATTGTTTCAACGAGTTGCCCTTTCAAGTTGTAGATACTGATCTTAACATGGGAATTCTGTTTCAAGAAATACTTAATTGTTGTTGAGGTTTTGGTTGGATTGGGGAAGTTATAAATAATACGTTCTTGAGGAATCTCAGGTTCTTGAACTGAGTAGGACGGGGCACCATATTCATATGCTCCCATATCAATGATTGCAACTCCACTTCCGTTTCCATCCCACACGCGAATATTGCCATCCATATCCCAAGGTGGGATATTAAGTCCGGTTGTGTCTGGAGTGCCGACATCTATACAGGGTGAGTATTCAGTTAAACTCCAATCAGACTGAAAAGCACAATACTCATATCCTGAGCCGGCTGTAGGATTTACAAAATTAGGTGGTAAATCAATATTGTTTTGGTAAATCCAAGTATAGGTATTATTACCATGCATTGCGTTCAATCCACCTTCTATATTATTAAAATAGAATTCTGGGTCACTAGAATAATACCCATCTGGCAAAGAGACTTGAGAACCTATGACTGAATTATTACCGAACATGATGTTATTATAAAAAATGGGACTTCTTCCAGAACCATAAACAGCCCCTCCTTGATTAGTTGCATAATTATTACAAATAGTATTATTGATGAAGATATTTGTTCTAGACTCAAGACCTCCACCTCTTCCAGATGAATTGTTACATATTATATTATTAATTATTTTGATGTTTTCTGACCTAATACAAAGTCTACCACCATAACCGCCTTCAGAAGTATAATTATTAAAAACAAAATTGTTTTTTATTTCTCCACTAGAATAAGATATATATATTCCAGCACCAACATTTGAATAATTATATGAAATAATATTATTATATATATATATTGGATTACAATATTCTACATATATCCCAGCACCAAATATTGAGCCACCATTCATAATATTCTCGTGAATAGTGTTTCCAATAATAACTGGATTTGAGTTTTTACAATATATTCCTGCTCCATATCCAGACCCAATAGTTTCAGCATAAAGAGTATTTTCTAGAATTAAATTGTTTAATATATAAGGTGAAGATGAAGTCGATGAAATTCCAGAGCCGCCCCCTTGTTGAGGTTCATATACGGTGATGTGATTGTTTTGGATTAAATTATTAATTATTATTGCATTTGAATTGACTAAACATATACCTCCTCCATCGTAAGTTACGCAATTAGAAGAAATATCCATAATTGAATTTGAGTCCAGTTTAGGAGAAGAATTTATGCAAACAATTCCCTTGCTAAAACCTCCTGAATTTGTAATCGTTAAACCATAGAGTACGCTCGTTGAATCTTCTCCATTCTGGAAAGTTACAACAAAGCAATGTTGACAGGGATCAATCACTGTCTGGGATATATAGGATGTATCAGCGGTAGTAAGAAACAATGATGCAACAGTTATGTTTTTTCCGTCGTAGTTAATATTTTCTACATAGGTTCCCGGCTGAACTAAAACAGTGTCTCCATTTACAGATGAATTTATTCCTATCTGTATTGTTGTAAAATCAGCTGGTACGTTGAGAATCGCTGCGTTAACTATTCCCGCACAGAGTAAAGAAAAAACCGATAAAAAAAACTTTTTTTTCATTTTTCCTCTCTTCTCAAAACTGAAGTTTCTTTTAACTTCATGATGAATGAAGTATCTGCGCTGAAACCTGTCAAGACAAATATTCGTGGAAAGCGAAAAGCGTGGAGCGAAGAGTGACGAGTGAAAGGAGATTGCCTCTGCATGCTTTTAGAAATTAATAAATTCACATCAATCATAAATAACATCACACTTTCTCATCTTTAATAAAAAAACTGGATGCCCTTTTTTATTTGGAATTATCTTGTTACAATCCGGAAATTCCTATGCCTGCCTGTTGCGCTGTTTTATCACGCCGTAGTGCAACGCAGTCGGAAGTTATACGAAGGCGAACCACAGCGTAGTCTCAATAGTTTGAATAAAGTCATGATTATATTTTTCTCTCTCTTCGCTTTTCTTCTCTATTGTTTTTTCTCTGTGGTCTCTGCGTTCTCTGCCTGCCGGGGCGTATTCCGATTTATCGGAAGGAGACTGGTGGTTGTTTTATTTTATTTTTCGTGTACTTTCGTTTTTTTCGTGGTTAAGATTTAATTTGATTTATTTTCTCCCAAAAATTGACAATTTTCCTGCCTCTCAAAAACTGCACAGCTAAGGTCGTTCAATGAAAATATTATCAAAATACATTCTCAGGGAGCATGCAGGTCCCTTTGTCCTCTCGGTTGTGGTCATCACCTTCATCATGCTGCTGGACAGAGTGCTTGATCTACTTAACCTCATTATCACAAAGCATCTCGACCTCTGGACGACCACACAGGTTTTTGTATTGAGCTTACCTTTCATGCTTGCACTCGCAATTCCTATGGCTGTGCTGGTTGCTACCATCATGGCTTTTGGGCGGCTTTCATCGGACAATGAGATAACCGCTTTCAAAGCGAGCGGCATCAATATTTACAGGATGATGAAACCAGTCGTGATCGTTGCAATACTCATTTCCCTTTTTATGATATACTTCAACGATTACATTTTGCCAGAAAGCAATTTCAGGTTGAAAAATCTCTTAATAAAGATAAGCACACGCAGACCCACATCGGAACTCAAGCCGGGACTATTTACGGAATTGAAAGACTACAACTTCTACTATCATGACAAATTTGAAGGTGGTGAAAAATTCAACAACATTGTTATTTATGATAAAAACAATGGCAAATACCCCAGAACGATCACTGCTGAATACGGAAATATCGAACTTTTTAATGGTGGAAATTCTCTTTATGCGACGCTCTACAATGGCTTGATACACGAAATTTCCAAGGATGATCCTCAAGATTACACAACTATTGTTTTTAAGGAGTACAGAATAAAAATTCCCGACCTTGGCATCGGAGTAAGTGAAGCTCACCTTGCACAGCGGGGTGACAGAGAAATGAGCTCTTCACATATGAAAAAGCACGTCGCGGAACTTGATACTAAACGCCAGGGGAAAATCAAAGAAAAGAACAAGTACGAAGTCCAGCTCGCAGAAATAACGGATAATCCTCAAGAAGGAGATAACGAAGAAAGAAATAAGCTGAAACACCTCATCGGAGTGCGGGACCAACGCATTTACAGTCTGAGTCGGGAGATCAGTAAATACCAGGTTGAGATCGATAAGAAATACTCGATCGCCTTTGCCTGTCTTGTGTTTATTCTCATCGGAGCACCCATTGGCATGATGACCAGGACAAATTCCGTGGGCATGAGCTTCATTGTAAGTTCGCTGGTTTTTGTTGTGTATTATGTCTCACTTTTTGCGGGTGAGGAGCTTGCCGATAAAATGATCATCTCACCCTTTATCGGCATGTGGATATCAAATATTATTTTTACTATTGCAGGTGTGTATCTTGTGATATACTCTATGCGGGAGCGTAAGATCATTCACATCGAGCGTTTTAAGAACATCTTCAAACGAAAGCAGAAAACAGAATCATCCGATGAAAATAATTGATAAGTATCTTTTTAAAAGCTTTGCCCGGCTCTACTTGATAATTCTCGGATCTTTCGTATCGATATTTCTGGTTATTGAATTTTTTGAAAAATGGAGTAGGTTTTTCAGCGAAGAACCGGCATTCTGGAATGTTGTGTCGTATTTTATCCTACGAATTCCCTACATCGTTGTGCTCTCCTCCCCAGTGGCTATTCTTCTTGCAGGACTCTTCCTGATGCAGTACATGGGCAAACACAATGAGACGGTGGCGATACGCAGTGCCGGGATAAGTATAAAAAGGATGTCGGTCCCTCTTTTTGCTTTCGGATTTCTAGTGACGATACTCCTATTTGTCTTCGGTGATACTGTCATGCCGTGGGCAGAAGACACACGTGTATATATTGAAAGAGTAAAGATAAAAAAACAGAAAAAATCCGATATTCGGGTTCGTTCGAATATTCAATATAAAGATGACAAGAACCGTCTGTACTACATCGGTTTTCTCGACGGTTATAAAAATAAGATCAAGAATATAGACATCTCGATCTTTAATAATGACAATCATATCATAACAAAGATACAGGCAGAGCATGGTATCTGGGAAGCAGATTCGACCGGAAGCGGAAAGGAGATGAAGCTCACTTTTTATAACGGATATATTCGCGAATTTGATGATAACCAACTCATTTTTTATACCAATTTCGAAGAACAGTATTTTGATGATATCCATGTACAACCCCAGGACCTGGTAAAGAGTACCAAGAAACCCGATGAGATGACCGTTTTCGAGCTTCATGAATATATTGAACGTCTGCGAAGGATCGGAGAAAAACACCAAAAGGAGCTGGTGGAATTGAACCTAAAATTGGCATATCCATTTGTGAATGTGATAATGATCCTGTTCTGCATTCCGCTTGCAACGCTTTCAAAAAGGGGAAAATCCCGCGGGATCAGCTTTGTAATAGCTATTGCGATCTGTTTTTTATACATTTCAATGGTCAGATTCGGTCAAAGTCTCGGTTATAATGAATTGCTCTCACCAGTGATGGCTGCGTGGTTTGCAAATATTATCTTCGGAACTATAGGCTTGATCGGACTCTTCAAAACTGCGACATAATTTTTTATGAAATTTATTGCTGACTTCCATATTCACTCGCATTTTTCCATTGCAACAAGCAAAAACCTTATTCCCGAAGAACTCGACAAATGGGCACAGAAAAAAGGCATTACTGTTGTGGGGACTGGAGACTTTTCTCACCCAGGATGGCTTAAAGAGCTTAAAGAAAAGCTCGATCCTTCAGAACCGGGTCTTTTCACGCTTAAAAAAGATTTTCAAAAATACAATTCTCATAATCAAACACACTTCATTCTCACTGCTGAGATCAGCAATATCTACAAAAAAAACGGAAAAGTTCGCAAGGTTCATAATGTGCTTTTTGCACCTGATTTCGAAACTGTTGAGAAGATTCAAAACAAGCTTTCACAAATTGGAAATATCACTTCAGACGGCAGACCGATCCTCGGTTTGGATTCGCGGGATCTTTTGGAAATTGTTTTGGAAACTTCTGACGATGCTTTCCTTATCCCTGCACATATCTGGACGCCATGGTTTTCTGCTCTCGGCTCAAAATCGGGATTTGATACTATCGAAGAATGTTATGATGACCTTGCCGGGCACATTTTCGCAGTTGAAACAGGGCTTTCCTCTGATCCGCCTATGAACTGGGTATGTTCATTCCTGGATAAATATACACTCATTTCAAACTCTGATGCACATTCACCTTCAAAGCTTGGGAGAGAGGCAAATTTTTTTGATACAGAACTCAGTTATTATGCAATTCATGATGCAATGAAATCCGGTAATGATAAGCAGTTTTTAGGAACGATCGAGTTCTTCCCACAGGAAGGAAAATATCATTATGACGGACACAGAAAATGTGGCATTTGCTGGGATCCGGTTGAAACCCTCAAACACAAAGGCATCTGTCCTGTTTGCGGGAAAAAGGTCACTGTGGGTGTGCTCAACCGCGTTGCCCAGCTCGCAGACAGAACCGATCCTGAAGCGCGACCACACAGGCATCACTTCCATTCTCTTATCACGCTGGATGAAATTCTTTCAGAAATACTTTGTGTAGGTAAAAATTCCAAAAGAGTTGCCCAAGCTTATGAAGCATTGCTGCAAAAATTTACTTCCGAATTCGACATTCTTTTGCACACACCACTTGATGAGGTGCAGAACAAAACCAATGAAATCCTCACAGAATCCATCAGAAGGATGCGCAACGGTCAGGTGCATATCGAAGAAGGATTTGATGGAGAATACGGCAAAATTCGAACTTTTACCAGGGATGAAATAAAAAATCTACAAAACCAGGAAGCGCTCTTCTCTGACTTTACAGAAGAGATAAAAGCACCAGCTCCAAAACCGCTGATAAACTTCGATATTGCCTCGTTTCAGAAACTTTATACAAAAAAGGAAGAGCCCAAACTTTTCATCCCAAAGGAAGAAAAAAAGGTTTTTGAACAAACTCCTTCTGATTATCTCGAACAACTCAACGAAGATCAAAAACTTGCAGTTCAGCACTATCCGGGACCGCTGCTCATTTTGGCTG
>JAVCDK010000170.1 GCA_030765865.1 Candidatus Celaenobacter antarcticus
GATGCTGATCCATATACGGGAGGAGGTATTAATGTAAATCAATCATCACCATCTCTTAAAAATCTGATTGTGATGAATAATCATTCGGAGTATATAGGTGGTGGTATGCTTTTGGGCGGATCAAACATTGAATTATCTGATATTACAGTAAAGTATAACACCTCTGATGGTATGGGTGGAGGAATAGGTTGTTTATGTTCTGCAAATTTTATATATGTTAACGTTCATGATAACAACTCAGGAATATATTGTATATTTTCTACAATATCTATGCAATATGTAAATATAGAAAATAATTCAAGCGGTGGTGGATTAACCTCTTATGATAGTGAACTTTATTTAGAGAAGGTGACCGTTAAAGGAAACTATTCACAGTATGCTGGAGGAGGGATCAGTTCTTCTAATTCAGACATTATTCTTTCGGAAGTAATAGTTACAAATAATACTTCTTCAGATGGAGGTGGAGGAATGTACCTCAATGGTAATATTATAATTCGGGATACAATTGTGAAAAATAATTCTGCATACAAAGGTGGTGGAATTTTTTTCCGGTCATGTATGTATGACATAAAATATTCCGTTATTGCAAACAATATTTCGACCTATCTTGGTGGCGGTATTTATAGTCAACATGACCTTGGAAATATTGAAAACTCAACAATTGTTTACAATAATGGGGGTGGAATATATGGTGATTTAATATATGGCCTGATAATTAAAAATTCAATCATAGCAAATAACACATTACATTATGGAATAAACATCAGTGGAGGAGACTGCTCGATACATTATTCTGACTTTTGGCATAATACATTGGGTAACCTATCTGGAATTTATGATTCCACAGGAATAAATGTCACAACAAATGCAAATGGGGACTCTTGCGATATCTATTATAACATCCAAATGGATCCAGTGTTAATAGATCCTACAAATCATGATTATCACCTACAATGGTGCTCACCCTGCATTGATGCCGGGGATCCGAATTCCCCACTTGATCCTGACAGCACCATTGCTGATATGGGCGCATATTACTATCATCAAAATGTTGCAATAGATAATCCAGCACAGTCTTTCCAAGATTTTCTAATTATGAACTTCCCCAATCCATTCTCAATCTCAACAAAAATCTCCTTCTCTCTCCCCAATCCAGAAAAAGTAAAAATACAAATATACAACCTCAAAGGACAACTCATTGAAACACTGCTCAATGAAAACAAACCCGCAGGAAACTATACTTTTAATTGGAATTCCAAAGAGATGAGTTCTGGCATTTACTTCTGTAAATTATCAACGAATAAAACATCCTCAATACAAAAATTAATGATCATCAAATAAGCTTAGTCTGTAAAGATCTATATCAATCTGATATATTTTATATCAATCCCACATCGGTTTTAGCTACTTAATAAATTCAATATTTTAAAAATATATATTTTATCTCATTGACAGCGAGCAACTTACTCAATTCCCAATAATTTTTGGCACGATATTTGTATAATGAAAAAGAAAAATACATAGAGGTGTTAAATGAAACATACTTCAATTATTTTAATATGGAAAGAAAGAAAGAAACTATATAACCTCCCTAAGAAATAACATAGCTTCACAAAGGGAAGCGCCCTGCTTCCCTTCCCTTTTTCAAATTTTCAAATTAATGAAAGGAGAAACAAATGAAAAAGTTAAGTGTAATCCTAATTGTATTGCTCTTCGGAGCAGCAGCAATGCTCAATGCAGATGAACCCTTCACCTATAAGGTGGACGGATGGGGACAGGAGGATGTTGAAATCAACATTGACCTGTCAGAGCTCGAAAAACTGAAAGACCTTAAAGGTTTGAATGAGGATCAAATCAAAAAGATCCAAATTTCCATGTCAGGTGATTTTAGTGCAGACACCCCTCTTCTTGGTGTGTATCTTGCTGATATGACCTTTCAAGATGCCTATGAAATGCACTATGATTATAATTATGGTGTGCTTCTTTCCGGCGTAGTGCCCGGTGGGGGAGCTCAACAAGCCGGTCTTATGAAAGGTGATATTATCATGGAATTCAGCGGTCAAAAAGCCCGCTACGAAGCGCAGCTTTCAACTATGATCAAAAGCAAAAAAGTCGGTGATGCCGTTGAAATGGTTTTCTTCAGAAATGAACAGATCTATGAAACTCAAGCTGTTCTGCAATCACGCATTAAGCCCAAAATCGATAAAACTACAGGTGAAGTTATTGTCGCAAAGAAACCCAAATTAGATGCAGGCGGTGGCGGTGGTAGCTGGATACCCATGTGGTTCGTTGATAAGAACAAGTTTGAAGATGTTAATAAAGTTATCGAAGACTTTGGTTTTACCCCGCTTCACGAAGATGGAATGTTCCTGAATGGATTTGGTGGTAAAGGTAACATCGGCAAAAACTGGTTCCTTGGTGGAATGGGTGAATGGTATGAAATCGACAGAAAAATGATCGATACTACCGGTATGAAGAGAATGAAATATAGTCTTGGATTTGGTGGAGTTACTCTTGATAAGCGTCTCATGCTCTCCAAAAATCTTGCCACATCCCTTGGCTTTATGCTTGGCTGGGGAGGTCATACACTCGAGCTTTCTCATGTTGGTGATAACTATGACTGGAATCAGTTGAACACTCAACTTGCAAGCTCAAGCAACAATTACGTACAATTAGAGAAAAGTTATATTCTCTTCCAACCTAAATTAGAAGTTCTGTATCGCTTGACCGATTGGCTCGGCATCCGCGCAGCAGTTGGTTATATGCTCAGCTACTCCTATCACAGCGGCTGGAATGCAAATATCTGTGATGACATCTTCGAAGTAAAGAATTCTCCAGATACCAAACTTGATGGCTTGACCATCAGCGTGGGACCATGGTTCGGATTCTAAATTATTAGCTTATTAAGCCCCGCCAATTCTGACGGGGCTTTTTTAAAAGGAGTCATCGTGAAATTTATAAAAGCTCTAATTATCCTGGTTCTCGTTCCGCTGCTCTTTGCATCCTGCGAACTCCGTTCGATACCAGCACTGATTAAGGGAGATAAAGTGCGCGTTAAGGGTGTTACTCTTGAGCATTCACGAATCATTACCCTCACTGATAATGAAAAATATGACACATTCACAGTTGAAGCCAGTTCGGGAGATATCGCACTTGAAGGCGGACAATCCTATTCACTTGAAGTAAAGATATGGGAAAAGAATGAAAATGATGTAACGCTTTCTATTCGAAAGGGAAAGCTTGTAGGTGAAACCGACTCGGGAAATCCTTACGCAATCGCTTCAGTCAAAGGAATCATTCCAATAAATACATCCATAGATATTGAAACTGGCGCAGGAAACATCATGATAATTGATGTGGAAGGAAAAGATTTCGAAGTACAGACTGGAGCAGGCAACATGGATTTTGATAATTGTAATTTCCCTACCATGAATTTTTCCACAGGCGCAGGAAATATTGTAGTCACAAACATCAAAACTGATAGTATTGAAATGGACACGGGCGCAGGAAATATTCTTATCAAATCCCTGACTGCTGTTGAACTGGATTGCAATACAGGTGTGGGTAATATTGACGTATTTAATTCAACAGCCAGCGAAGCAGACTGCAATTCAGGCATAGGAAATATTTCAATTTCAGAATCTCATTTTGAACGGCATGAATTGGATACAGGTATTGGAAAAATTAATTATAAAAATAACGGTAAGTCCGTAGAACTGTAAGCATAGCAATTAAATGAGGATAGGTGGTTCCTGCTGCTTATCCTCTTTTATCTTTAATAATTCAAAATGGAGGTTAAAGATAAAGAATCAAGACAAATTTTTTAGAAAAGAAGACTTGAAAAAGCCGATAATATTATTTTTTGTCGCAGTTTATATTTTTGCGGTTGTGTTGACTCTCTTAAATGAACCGGAAAATGCATTACCCTATATAGGTTTAAGTATTGGTATATTATTTCTTTGCTGGTGGATAATTGATCTGACAAAAAAGATAAAAATTCAGGAGATCAAAATTAAAAAGCCCGGATTTGAACTTATAATCGGGCTCCTGATTCTAATTATCTGGGATTATCTACCCCTGCCAAAAATTGATTTTGGAGATAAATGGAAAATTGGAATCATTGTAAAGAAAACAGTAATATCCGTAGTTTTACCTTTTCTATTTTTAAAGTTTCGAAAGAATTCACTGGCATCTATGGGTCTTACAAGCAAAGACTGGAAAAGAAATCTCTGGGTAGGTTTTGTTATTTTTCTGGCATTGGCTATTCCAAATGCTTTTTTTGTTGGTAATACAGGTATAGAAATTCTTAGCGGAAAATATAGCGCCCCCCAGGTTGGAATCGGGTTATTTTCATCGTTCATTTATTTTTTTCTTATGTCAGGTTTTTCTGAAGAATTTTTTTTCAGAGCATTTATTCAGACAAGGATTTCATATTTACTGAAATCGAGTGTTAGCGGAGTTTTAATCACTTCACTTATTTTCGGGTTGGGTCATATTCAAGCTATTATGCAATGGTACCCCGGAATAACAATTGGTGAAGCTTTTTGCAGAGCATTTTTCTTGCAGACATTTATGGGAATTATGTTTGGAGTGCTCTGGGAAAGAACAAGAAATTTGATCCCCTGTGTATTTGTACACTCAGGAGTGGACGGATTGAATAATTTGTTTTCTATAATCACAAAGCTTGGCCTTTGAATTACTACGGTTAACAATATGTATAAAGTCATTGGGTAAGAAGTAGTAGAATAAAAATTAATGAATAAAAATAAACACTGTAACAATTTGAAAGTGTGGTGCACTGAAATACACAACGCTTCATCAATGAACCTTTATTATTATAAACTTGCCAACTTATTCATAAATTTATTGAATGTAATCACATAAATAGCAGGAGTACATAAAATGCTTGGTGCCCTATCAAAACAAATTACTTCATTCGTTATTGCTGCCAGTTCGCTCTTCTCATCCCATGTAACTCCTCTCTTTGATAATTGCTCGTATCGACTTCAGGATGATGTGCTTGTCTTTTCCGGACGCATCATCACTTGCTACAATAAGGATATTGAGCAGATCATGCAATCGGGTCAGCAGATCTTGTTGGAATTCACTTATCGAATACACGAGCAGGGCAATGAAACACCCCTTCACATGAATTCCGAAACCCATTCCATCAAATATGATGTAGTTGATAAATTCTACACTGTAGATAAAACGGAAGAAGGAGAAAGCTCCATATTTCTCGATTTTGATGAAGCAAAACAACATTTTGTTCTGCTCGAACTTCTGGACATTCAGCACATAGATTTTTTTGAAGAGGGCAGGGAATATTATTTTGTAGTTACAGCAACGTTACATCCTGTGTATCTTGAAGAGATGGAAAAAAATATTGAATTGATGAAATACTGGAACAATAAATCTCCGACCTATCGCTCGCCGGTTTTCTCACTTCAAGATCTCGAATCATGAAACTCCCATCCTTTAAATTACAAATCATTGTCATAATGTTTATCCTGCTGGTGATATCAGGGCTTTTCACAAGATATTTTTTCATGACCCAATTCAATGAGTATTCCAAGGATATCACTTCACTGAATTTGTACGATAAAGTGCACGACCTCTATGGAAAACACAAAAATTCTATAGACAAAGAAGAAGTCTCACCGATTCTCATAGACATAAATAAAATTGAGCTTACCACCTATCTTTTCCGCAAAGACATGACCCTCTATTCTACATTATATGTTGTAATTTCCGGGCTGGTTGTTCTTATAATCCTGCTGATCTTCCTCACACTTATTACCCGTCCTTTGAACCGTTTGCAGGAAGATACTAAAAAAATTGCATCCGGCGATCTGACAGTCAGAGTCCGGGAATCAAGATTTTCTCCCATCAACGAACTTATTGTCTCTTTCAATAATATGGTAGATGAACTGGAAAGCAGTCGTGATAAACTTCTTCAGGCAGAAAAGGATATGATGTGGCGCGAAATGGCACAGGTCATGGCACATGAGATCAAGAATCCCCTAACACCTCTTCGGCTTTCTACCGAGCGAATGGAAATGAAATACTGGGGAAAGAGCGAGAATTTCGATAAGATATTCCAAGACTCCATGGAAGTCATAAACGAGGAAATAAACAACTTGCAGCATCTTGTGAAGGAGTTTTCCAAATTTGCACGAATGCCTTCTGCCAACTTTGAAGAATATGATATCAATGAACAGATCCGGGATATTATTCCCCCCTATCGCGGCAAGGCGGATATCACTCTTACCCTTGATCCGGAAATACCACAATTTTTTGGCGATAAGATGCAGATGAAACAGGTTTTTGTGAACCTTATTCAAAATGCCATACAGGCAATGCCTGCACGCGGCATAATGGAAATCACGTCAAGATATGAAAATGGGATGTTCATTTTTATGATCAAGGATTCCGGCGAAGGTATTTCTCCTGAAGATATGGAAAGAATATTCCGACCCTATTATACAACAAAGGAGAAGGGCACCGGTCTTGGACTTTCCATTGTAAAACGAATGATAAACCAGCATCAAGGAGCAATTGAAGTTGACAGTAAAAAGGGTGAAGGCACTATCTTTATCATAAAAATTAACCTTAGAAAAAAAGATATAGAAGATTACGATGAAAATTTTAGTAATTGACGACGAAAAAAATATTCGTAGAACACTCACGGATATTCTGGAAGATGAGGGCTATAATGTCCTTTCTGCGAGTTCTGGCGAAGAAGGTCTGCAGGTTCTTGCGCGTGAAAATATCGATCTGCTCCTCCTGGATGTAAAGCTGCCGGGCATGGACGGGATCGAGGTGCTGAAGAAAGTCCGTAAGGATTTCCCCTCACTTGATGTGATCATGATATCAGGGCACAGCACGATCAAAACTGCGGTGCAGGCAGTGCAGATGGGCGCATACAACTTCCTTGAAAAACCGCTCTCACTTCACAAGATCATTGTCTCAGCGCGGAACATTTCGGACAAGATCAAGCTGTATAAAAAATATAATGAAGAACAGAAGGATATTGAATCCCATTATAAAATGATCGGCATCTCTCCTGAATTTGAGCGGGTGAGAACTCTTATTGATAAGGTCAGTAAAACAGACAGCAAAGTACTGATCCGTGGAGAAAGCGGCACTGGTAAAGAACTTGTTGCATACGCCATCCACAATAAAAGCGACAGGGAGAATGGTCCTTTTGTGAAATTCAATTCTGCTGCCATTCCAAATGAGCTTGTCGAGAGTGAACTTTTTGGTCATGAGAAAGGCGCGTTCACTGGTGCTGAAGATAAAAAGCTGGGAAAACTTGAAGTTGCCCACGAGGGCACACTTTTCCTTGATGAGATCGGAGACATGAATCTTAATGCCCAGGCAAAGATGCTGCGCGTCATTCAGGAAGGTAAATTCGAACGTGTCGGCTCAAACAATGTGATCGATATCGACGTGCGCATACTTGCTGCTACCAATAAAAACCTGGAGAAGATGGTTCAGGACGGCACTTTCCGAGAGGATTTATTTTATCGTCTCAATGTTATACCCATCCTCATTCCCCCATTGCGAGAACGAATTTCTGATATACCTGTTCTACTGGAGTATTATCTTGATTATTATGCAGTCGAATTGAAAGTACATCCTAAGAGATTTTCTTCACAGTCAATGCGGCTCCTGCAGAATTACTCCTTCCCCGGCAACATCAGGGAACTCAAAAATCTTATCGAGCGTTTGTATATTATTTCATCAGAAAAAATTATCTCTGAAGACGAGGTTGCTCCGCATATAAAAATGTTTCCCGCAAAGAAAAAAGAGGAAGAACATTTGTTCAGCATTTCCAATTTTACCGACGCAAAAAAACAATTTGAAATAGATTATTTGAAAGAACAGCTTGACAAATATAATTGGAACATAAGTCTTACGGCTGAAAGTATCGGTCTTCAGCAACCCAATCTTTCGCGAAAATTGAAGGATCTCAGGATCGATAAAGATTAGAGGCAATGTAGGACTATGTATGAATTCTGAGATTTTAAAGCTTATCATTCTTTCAGTTGCCGGTTATTTGATCGGCTCACTTTCCTTCAGTGTGACCATCACCAAGTTTGTCACAGGCAGAGATATCCGCAATATCGATTTTAAAAATGCCGGCGCCTATAATGTTTTCAAGAACGTCGGCAAGGGCTGGGGCTGTATTGTTGCAGTGCTGGACGGCTTAAAGGGACTGTTTCTAATATGCATTGGATTTCTTCTTAAAATGCAAACTCCTCACATAATCATTGCTGCCTCCTTTGTGATCATCGGGCATTGTTTCCCTCTGTATAACCATTTTTACGGAGGACGTGGAGGTGCACCCATTATCGGTATCCTCGTTCCATTTTTATCTCTTGAACTAGCAATTTGGTTCGTCCCTGCAATATTTATCGGTCTGCTCATCAAGAGGCTTGGTTTTTTCCCTGTTTTCTGGCTATTTTTGGTTATGATAACTATGCTGCTCTTTAATTGGTCGCACCTAAACCAGGATATAGTTCATGCGCTACTTTATGTGATGTTGCTTACGGTTGTGCTCAATACTATAATCATTCTATCGAAAAGAGACTCAAAAGTAGTAAGAGAATAAAATTGACCCTTTGAAGAATCAAGTGGGTAAGTTAAAAATAATATCCAATATCCAACACGGAATATCCAAGTATGAAGTAAGAAAATAAATGAGTGAGAAAGAAAAGAATAGAGAAAATAATCAGAAGAAGTTCGATTTGCAGGAACGTCTTATTGATTATGCTGTTAGAATTATTAAAGTTGCCGAACAACTACTTGATACAAAATCAGGTAAGCACATCTCTTATCAAATACTAAAAAGCGTTACATCACCTTCCCCAAATTGTCGCCTCTTTTATGGGTAACAAATGAGTTGATCTCAATACTTTTTAAAAGCATTAATACGGCGAAAAAGAAAAATGAGCGATAGAAACAAAAATATTTCCATCTTAGCTTTGACACGCCGAGATAAATGGATATTGGATATTCCGTGTTGGATATTGGAAATTCATATTTTTTATGTTTAGTATATCGACCAACTTCAAAATAAAAGGAAACATAAAATGAGAACCATTCACCTTCGATGCTATGAAGAGTTGAATGAATTTCTTCCAATAGAAAAAAGAAAAGTACAATTTACTCACACAATCCCGGTGCAAACCTCAGTGAAAGACCTTATCGAATCCTTCAATATCCCTCACACTCAAGTTCAGATGATAATGGTAAACGGGGAGCAGAAAGATTTCTCTTATATTGTTCATCATAATGACAGGATCAGTGTATATCCATTTTTTCATAATTTTGATGTACATTCCTTAAGCAAAATATATCATCCAATTCCAGAAGCAATACGCTTTATTGTTGACCAACATCTTGGGAAGCTTGCTCGTTATCTGAGAATGCTTGGTATTGATACTGCATATAATAAGAATCTATCCGGTCATGAGTTTGTGGAAAAGGCAAATCACGAAAATCGGATACTTATTACAAAAGATCATAGTATTCTGAAGCGGAATGAATTAAAATTCGGCTACTTTGTCTATGCTGATGACCTCGACTCTCAACTCGAAGAATTGGTGCTTCAGTTCAAGATGAAAGAGCATATTTTACTCTTCTCGCGATGTCTCGAATGCAACTCAATACTACACCCGGTTGAAAAAGCTCAGATCGAGCATCGGCTTCCAAAAAAAGTACGGGAAGGACATGACACCTTCACTATGTGTGAACCCTGTGACAAAATTTATTGGAAGGGCATGCATTATCAAAGAATGAAACAAAAAATCGAAAATATTCTAAAAATAAATTAAATCATGAACCACGAAATTCACGAAATTATTAAATGGAGATTTTATAAAATATTTATCTTGAACAACATTTTCGTGTTTTTTTGTGCCTTTCGTGGCTAAAAGTATTTATACTTGGAGGAATAATGCAAAATGCAAGTAATCTAAATATCGGAGTGGTATTAAGTGGATCGGGCTGGAAGGACGGGTCGGAAATACATGAGGCAGTGTTGACACTTCTCCATCTGGATAGAGCTCATGCAGGTATTGTAATGATGGCTCCGGACACCGGGCAGATGGATGTGGTAGATCATCTGACGAACAAACCGGTTCCTGGAGAAACAAGAAATACGCTCATCGAGTCTGCACGAATTGCACGCGGAGATATAAGCCCAATCAAAAATATCAGTGCAGGTGATCTGGATGGTATTATACTTCCCGGCGGTTCAGGAGCTATGAAAAATCTCTGTAACTTTGCAGTTAAGGGCATGGAAATGGAAGTTGATCCTCATCTGGATAAGCTGCTAAAAGCGATGCGCGCTCAATCAAAGCCAATGGGTTTCATATGTATCGCACCAATAATTGCTGCGAAAATCTTCGGATATGAGCACCCAAAATTAACAATTGGAAATGACTATGGTACTGCACAAAAAATTGAAGCTTTTGGCGCTCGGCATATCGACTGCCCTGTTGATGATATTGTGTTAGATGAAACAACAAAAATTGTCACCGCACCTGCATATATGACTGGTCCGAGCATTTCGTATATTTCGCTCGGTATTGAGAAACTGGTTCAAAAAGTCCTCGGACTTGCTGATACAAGGAATACATAATATGCATATCAAAATCGACAACACTATGTTTTCCTTAGTACAAGGTGATATTACCACACAGGACACAATAGCAATCGTGAATGCTGCAAATTCCTCTCTGATGGGAGGTGGCGGAGTTGATGGTGCGATACATAGAGCAGGCGGTGCGGAAATTCTGGAAGAATGTAAAAAAATCAGGAAAGAAAAGGGTACACTCCCACCGGGCAATGCGGTTATCACTACCGCTGGAAAAATGTCATCTGAATATGTGATCCAGACAGTTGGACCAGTCTGGAGAGGCGGAAAGAATAAAGAGTCGGATGTATTAAGAAACTGTTACAAAAACGTGCTCACCCTCGCACAGAAAGAAAATATCAAAAGTATTTCCTTCCCCTCTATTAGCACTGGTATTTATGGGTATCCCATTGACAAGGCGAGTAAGATCGCACTTACAACTGTTATCGAGTATATCGAACGGCACGCATTCTTTGATGAGATCCGTTTTGTGCTTTTTTCGGAAAGTGATCTTGAAGTTTATGAAAATTCTCTAAAAAAATTGACATTATAATTGTCATATTTCCAATAAATCCGCTAAAAAAAATAGGAGCACACATGAATAAAAATGTAAAAAAATCAATTCGCCTTGTTGTTGCTGTTCTCGTTCTAATTAGTCTCTTCGCATGCAGCACAGCGTACAAAAAACTCATTCCCTATACCTTTAATAACAAAACAGTGGCGGCGACCGTTACCTCTACACCCTGGGGCAATGTCACGACAAACAGCTACTTTTCAATCTCATCCGGTTCTGATAAAAAATCGAGTTCCGAGCAACTTTTCAATACACTTGTGAACATCGGAACAACGGTCATCAATAGTATTGAAGCTGGCAAAACCCAGGCAAAATTAGACAGTGCCATGAAGAATGTGAATGTTTCCGAGATAATTAAAACACAAACTCTTCAGCAAGGTTCAAACATTCTTCATTACAATCCAATCAATGATACGCATACCGCAGATTTCCTTTTCAGTATCACGATAAACAGCTATGGTATTGGTGCGAATTCGTGGTCATCGTCAGTTAATTTCAACATGGA
>JAVCDK010000167.1 GCA_030765865.1 Candidatus Celaenobacter antarcticus
TATTTTATAGAATATTCTTCTTAAAAACCATTTTCGTGCTTTTAGTGCATTTCGTGGTTAAAAATATTTATTCTAAAGAATCAATACATTGGTTGAGAGTTATTTTAAAAGCAGTTCCAAAACTAAAGTTTTTCTTTTAATTTAGAGAGAAAAGTAAGCGCTTCGATAGGGGTTAGGGAGTCAATATTCAGACCTTTCAGTTCTTCGATAAGCGCTCTTTCTTTACTTGTTTTCTGAGAAAGCACTTCAATAAATGAGATTTGATTGATCTCGGCTTTTTTCCTCTTTGTTTTCTCCAGAATGCTGGATTCGTTGAATTCACTTTTTTCGAGTTCTTCCAGGATTTCCTGAGCGCGCTCAATAACTTTTTGAGGAATACCTGCCAGTTTTGCGACCTGAATGCCATAGCTCTGATCTGCGCTGCCGGGCACTACTTTTCTCAAAAAGATTATCCTATCTTTATACTCTTTTGCAGTGATATTATAATTTTTCACACCTTTATACACATTGGAAAGTTCTGTGAGCTCATGATAGTGAGTAGCAAAGAGTGTTTTTGCTGCGATCTTCTTGTTTTCATGAAGGTATTCAACCACAGCCCATGCAATGCTCAGTCCGTCAAAAGTACTTGTACCTCTCCCGATCTCATCTAGCAGAACGACACTTCGTGGTGTTGCATTATGCAGAATGTTGGCAGTTTCGATCATCTCTACCAGAAATGTGCTTTGCCCAAGTGCCAGGTTGTCGGATGCACCCACACGCGTAAATATCTTATCCACAATACCGATCTTTGCAGAAGCAGCAGGAATGAATGAGCCCATCTGCGCCATGATTATGATCAATCCCACCTGCCTTAAGTAGGTAGATTTACCTGCCATATTAGGACCGGTAATGAGTAATATCCTATCCGAGGAACTATTCAGAAATGTATCATTTGGAATGAACTCGTTGCCAGCAGAGAGCTTTTCTATAACAGGATGTCTTCCTTCTTCAATACGGATTTCGTGACCGTCATGAATTTCAGGTCGCACATAATGGTTGTAATAAGCAATTTGTGAGAGATTCGTGAGTACATCGAGTGTTGAGATGACCTCCGAGAATTGCTGAAATCGGGGAATAAAATTTTTCAGGTTTTCCCGAATTTCAATAAAAAGAGAATATTCCAGTTGTGTGCTGCGTTCCTCAGCACCGAGAACCTGGTTTTCAAATTCCTTGAGCTCAGGTGTGATGAAACGCTCTGCATTTACCAGTGTCTGCTTTCGAATATAATCTTCCGGCACCTTGTCGTAATAGGATTTGGTTATTTCGATGTAATAACCGAAAACACTGTTATAACGAACCTTCAGCTTGGGGATATTGGTTCTTTCGATCTCTTTTCGTTCGAGCTCAGCGATCCATTTTTTTCCTGTTTTACTCTTGCTTCTCAGTTCGTCCAGCTCTTGATTATAACCCTCTTTAATTATCCCGCCGTCCTGTAAAGTGAGCGGAGCGTCTTCATTGAGCGCATTTTCGACAATAAGTATAACCTCATCAAAATTTTGAATGGATGCGTATAAAGATCTAAGTAATTCAGCATCACAATTCGAAATATGTTCAGCTAAAGGTTTAGCCAACGAGAGGTAATTTTTCAGAGCGATCAAGTCGCGAGGGTATGCCTTATTTGTTCCAAGCTTGCTGATGATACGTTCAATATCTCCTATTTCGGAAAGAATATCAATAATACTTTTGCGCACATGGCTTTTATCAAGTAGTTCATCTACACTGTCGAGGCGCTGGATTATGAGATCCTTTTTCATAAGCGGATTAAGCATCCAATTGACGAGTTTTCGTCCGCCCATCGGTGTTTTCGTCTCATCCAAAACCTCAAGAAGAGTGCCGTGCTGTGAGCGAGTACGCATTGATTCTGTAAGCTCGAGATTGTGTCTGGAAAGCGCATCAACCTGCATGAACTGCCCTTCTGAATAGAAGCTGAGTGTGTTGATATGGGAAAGTTCGCCTTCTTTCAGATCTTTTATATATGATAGAATTGCTGCTGACGCGCATACCGCAGTATTTTTTCCTGAAAGACCAAATCCTTCGAGGGAGAGAACATCAAAATGTTTTTTAAGAAGATCTTCAGCTTCGGGAAATTCGTATCGCCAGGTCTCATATTCTGTAAATGCAGGATCATAGAAGATGCTGATCTTTTCTTTAAGATCGGATTCTGTTGTTTCAGGAAGTAAAATTTCTGTTGGATGAATTCGTGCAAGCTCATCGACAACACGGTCGAAGGGAACTTCTGTGCAGGAAAATTCTCCGGTTGAAATATCAATAGAAGAGATACCGCAGCTTGAGTTTCCTTCATACACCGCACTAAGATAATTATTTCCTTTTCCATGAAGGAAATTTTCTTCGAGTATAGTTCCGGGAGTTATGACCTCGACGATCTTCCTTTTAACGAGTTTTTTCGCCTTTTTGGGATCTTCGACCTGTTCGCATATTGCTACTTTCACTCCGTGGTCCAATAATTTTTTCAGATAGTTATCTAAAGCATGATAGGGGAATCCGGCAAGTGGAACAGGATTTTTCTTTTTTTTATCTCGCGTTGTGAGTGTTATACCCAGTAATTTTGAAGCTCTTTTCGCATCTTCAAAAAAGGTCTCATAGAAATCTCCCATTCGGAAAAGCAAAAGTGCGTCCGGCTGCTTCTTTTTGATGGAAAGGAACTGCCGAATAAGAGGTGTGTGTTCCTGTAAAGTGTCTGGAGATTGCTTTTTTGTCATGTTTTTTTATAAATGTATGAATTGATGTTTTTTTCTGCAAGCCGGTTTTTTTTATAGAGTGCTTCGTTTTCAGTTGAATAGGGACCGACACCGACTGCATAATATATTTTTCCGTTCACGGATTTTGTAAAGATAAATGTATTCTTTACACCAAGAGCTTTATACTCATCCTGCGCTTTATGGGCTTTAGTCGAGCTTTCCAGAGCTGCAAGCTGAACGATATATTTTTTATCAATAAGCTCATCGGTCTGGGGTAACGTCGTGAGGGACGATGAATAGTGTCCCTGCTCGATCAAGGACACGAGCTGCTGTTCTGCAAGAGGTGAATATTGCGAGTAGGGATAGTCATTTGTGAGCGTTTTATAATGAGTGATCGCATCGGTATATTCTGCTCTGTTTTCATAACTCAACCCCAGTAAATAGAGCATGTAGGGATTGAAATTACTGTTTGGACTTTCTTCCTGCATTTGCGAGAACTGTTCGATCGCTTTCGAATACTGCTTTAGTTCATAATAGGCAGTACCGCAATTAAGCATTGCCAGTTCGCGTTGAGAGGAATCAAGAGATATGTTGATGAATTCTTTATACGAAGTGATCGCAGGAAAATATTCCGCATTGCAGAAATGTGCCTGCGCATTCATGAAGAGAGCTTCTGAGTAGTACAAAGAAAAGGTTTTCGTTAGCAGTTTGTCTGAATATTGCTTTGCTTCCGTCCAATCTTCATGTGTCAGACCGATCTTTGCCAGATGGATAAGCACTCTATCAGTATATGCGTTTTCTTTCTCTTTTAGTATCTCTTTATAATAAAATGAAGCATCATCTGCATTGTCTGCACATTGTCCTAAGAGATAGAGTATCTCAACTTTTTCGTCATCAACTTTACACTGCGGGAGCATGGATTTTAATTTTTGAGAAGCAGTATTGTACTTATTCTTGGCGATATAATTATATACGACAGAAAGGGATTGCCCCCATAAAGATATGTTGCAAAGTGAGAAAAAGACTATGATCTGACAGATAGTTTTTTTCATAAACAGAATATTAGCTGCTCATTAATTTCAGGAATTCCTGATTATTCTTTGTTCCTTTCATCTTGTTCTTAAGAAGCTCTATCGCATCATAGGGATTTTGATTTTTGAGGATTTTACGAAGAATAAATACACGATTTCTAACCTCGTCGGATAGAAGAAGCTCTTCGCGGCGTGTTCCCGAAGTAATGAGATCGATTGCAGGGTACATTCGCAGGTCGCTGATTGAGCGGTCGAGCACGAGTTCCATATTACCGGTACCTTTGAACTCTTCAAAGATAACAGTATCCATCTTGCTACCTGTATGAATCAGTGCGGTTGCCATAATGGTCAAACTACCGCTTTCTTTAGTATTGCGTGCAGCTCCGAAGAAGCGTTTCGGTTTGTGAAGCGCATTTGCATCGACACCACCGGAAAGGACTTTTCCGCTCGCAGGCATGAGTGTGTTATATGCACGTGCGAGACGGGTGATACTATCAAGCAGTATGACCACATCGCGTCCGTATTCAACCATTCTTTTTGCCTTTGCCATGACCATTTCAGCAAGGCGCACATGATGATGAGCGGTTTCATCAAAAGTAGAGCTCACAACTTCTGAATTCTCAGGTTTTACGATACGTTTCATTTCTGTGACTTCTTCGGGTCTCTCATCGACAAGAAGAATGATCACATAAACTTCAGGATGGTTTGTGAGAATTGCGTTTGCAAGCTTTTGAAGCAGTACAGTTTTTCCGGTACGGGGTGCAGCAACAATGAGTCCTCTTTGCCCTTTGCCGATTGGCGTAAAGAGGTCGATTATCCGTGTGGAAAGTTCGTCCGGATCGGTTTCCAGATTGAGTTTTTCTTCGGGATAAAGCGGCGTCAGAAAATCAAAATTCGGGGTTTCGTATGCACGTAAAGCAGGTTCGTTGTTGATCGCATCGATTCTTATGAGGGCGAAGTATTTTTCGTCTTCTTTTGGTGAACGTACAGGTCCGGAAATGATATTTCCTTGTTTGATATGAAATTTTTTCACTTGAGCTTTGGATACGTAGATATCACTGGGTCCACTAATATAATTTGATTTTGCGGAACGAAGAAAACCGTATCCTTCAGGTGTAAGATCGATCACACCTGTGGTGAAGACCAATCCTTCATTTGCTGCCTGTGCATCGAGGATCGCGAACATTAAATTATTTTTATTCATGGCTTTGAATTTTTTTATCTCGAAACTTTTTGCGATCTTATGAAGTTCAGGCAAGTTCATCTTTTGCATTTCTTTTAGGTCAATTAAATCTTCCATAATACTCCTAAATATTTATGAATTTTCATTTTTATTTCTTTCATTGTTTTAATTTAAAATTTACTTCCGCTGCTGATTTCCTAATGTATAAGGGCTCTATCTTTGCGATGTCATCAGCTTCATACACGTCGCAACCCTTTTGATTTTCTATGATATCGATCAAGGATGATGCCTTCGGATAACAGTCAATAGCCCTTGCGAAGTTCAGTTTGACATCAGTATCTGAGAGTGCTTGCTTTATTGTTAAACTGACAGGCCCGATTAACAGGGTTTCAGTATCTATAATTTGCACAATTTGTTCTATCTTCGCGAATGACGGTTTGTGTATTTCTGTAAGATCCGACGAATACATAGCATAGTAAAATTCATCTCGTCCTGCATCCATAAGTGCACAAATATTTGATGAAACCGATGAGGCATTATTCGCAAGAGATCTCAATGTTGATGTTACGTAAAGTGGTAACTTCAAACCGAAACAGAGACCTTTGGCAGTAGAAAGCCCGATACGCAGTCCGGTAAAAGAACCCGGTCCGAGTGAAACAGCGATCGCTGAGATCTCCTCCATCTTCATATCTGTTTGAGAAAGAAGGTTTTCAAGTGTAGGCAAAAGACGCTCGGAATGAGTCTTTTTTGATTTTGTAGTCACATCTGCAATAATCTGCCCGTTACTTGAGAGTGCGATACTTTCGTACGATGTGGATGTGTCAAAAGCGAGTATATTCATTAGCAGTTGTTTGCGGGTTTGTCTCCAAGAGGATTGCCTGACATTTTTGCTGTTTGATGTGAGTGGGGAACGACACAGAGGAAGCGTAAGAGGGTATCGTCAGTATTTTTGAATTGATGTTTTAAATAGGGTTCCACAAAGATGACATCCCATTGCTGGAATGGCTTTTCTCCTTCTTCAGTGACCAAAGCACCGGTTCCATGAAGTACAAAAACTTCATGCTCCCAGTCATGCGAATGAAACGGAGTGTGTCCCCCTGCTTCGACTTCAAACATACGCATGGCAAAATTAGGGGCGTTATCCTTTTTTGAAATAAGCCACCTGATTTTGGTTTTGTCAGCACCTTCTACATTCACATCTTCGAGAAGGACATCGTTGAAATGGGTGATTTTCATGGTTACCTCCAGATTTTTGAGCACCATTTAATTGTGATATATTTATTAACTCTATTCTACGAAACAAAATCTACAAACTATGTGCCGGAACGTCAATTTTTTTATGATTTCATAAAACTAATATGTAACTTCAAACAGATAAAGTCCTTGAGGTGGAGCTGTCATACCAAGGAGATTATAGTCCTGATTAGATAATATTTTATCTATATGCTCTGGTTCGAGCCCTTCATGGGAAATATGCAAAAGTGTGCCGACTATCCTTCGAACCATATTATGCATGAATCTATTTGCGCATATTTCAAAGGTGAGATGGGTGTCTGTCTCGCTCCAATCAGCGCTATCAACAGTACACTGCGTTGAAGTAAGCTGCGATGTGTCATGAGCAAAGACATTAAAATCATGCGTGCCGAGTAAATATTCGGAAGCTCGTTGCAATAACGGTAAAGATAACTTTTTATGAAGAAAATATGAAGCATATAACCGTTCAAATGGAGAGAATTCTTTCATTATCTTATACATATATGTTCTTTTTTTTGCAGAAAATCTCGCATGAAAAGCGTCATCCACAACGGTACATTCTTTGATGTAGATCGCTTTAGGAATAATGCTATTGATTGCAGGGATGATATTCTCCGGTTCCATTCTCGTCTTTGCAGTAAAGTGGGCATACTGATTAAGTGCATGCACACCCGCATCGGTTCTGCCCGATACTGTCAAAGGAGTCTCAACTTTAAAGATTTGGAAAAGTGCTTTTTCCATGACCTGCTGAATAGTAAGCGTATCTTTTTGTATCTGCCATCCATGAAAAGGATGTCCATCATAACTGAAGTGGAGTAAAAATTTCTTCATATAAAGATCAGTCCAATTTGTATTATAAGCAGCACCGGTAATAAAAGATCCCACGCATAAAAAGAGTGTGAAAGTTCACTGTGTATAAGACTTTCGGCAGTTGAAGAAAACATATGCACTTTCTTAAGCGAACTGTTCACAATAAGAGGGATAAGCTCAGATATTTCATTCAGCCCTATTTTTCTCTTTATATGATATTTATATAGCTTTATCGTGTGAGAGCATTCATGATAAATAATGGGGAGAAATCTAATGATGCCATAGAGAAAAAGTGTTGATGAATTACGTATTTTCTGTGGAGTCACTTTGTGCATTTGTGTCAGGAATGAGAATACTGAAGTCGATTTCACAAGCACAACAGTATAACTCAGCGTAATTGCGATCGAACCTATTATCATCATGTCCTTCTGCCAGGAATTGCCAAATAAATAACCCATAAGAAAAATCGACAAAAGAAGGGGAGATATACGTAAGATAGTATTTGCAACAGCGATAAGATTTGCTGGATATATCATCAGGGACAGAGCCAGAATAATGAGCACAGAAATCAATAAAAGTTCATTGTGAAACAAGAAGATAAAAACTATCTGTGAGATAATAAATAAAATTTTTAGAAGTGTGCTAAGATGGTTAAGCATGAGAGAAATTATTGTTTACGAACCTCCAAGCTGTCTTCCGGTTCCGGAAAAATGGAAATACTGTCTTCTTCGGTTGTGATCAGAACAGAATCTATAATTGATGTTGTATCCTGAATCGTAAATAATGAATCCGGAATAATGGTGCTGTCCGGCAATACAATTGTAGAATCGATTATTACTGTGGTGTCTTCTTCTGCTTCATAAGTAAGGAAATGTGTTCCATCAAAGAAATCAGAAACCTCGTTCGTTAGTTCGTGCTGAGGATAATCGGTGAAAAGTTCTTCCAAATATGGTCTGGCAGAAGTAGTATCCTTGCTCTCTTCTACAAACAGGTAGGATTTCAAATATAATGCCTGAGGATAAACTTCTGTGGAATCATAATTCAATAAAATTGTATCTAAATATGCATGGCTTTGTTCGAGTGAGACGGAATCAAAGTAAAAATCCAATGCTTTATTCAAATACAACTGTGCATAATGTTCTTCAGGATCTACCAGCTGATATGGTTCATTGTTGACGAGTTTCTTGCCGGCAATCGTATATTTTGAAGTAGGATAATCAGTTTCAAGAAGTAGGAGCATTTCTGAAGCTTTATCCGCATCCTGAAGTTTTTCCCGATAAGTCCAAAGCTTCATAAAAAGAACTTCTGCGATGATCTCCTTCTCGAATTCCTGAATAGTATTATTAAGATTCTCTATTTTCACGAGAAGCTGCTGCTTGGCAGGAACGATTATTCTCTCCGGTTTGGCAACTGTGCTGTCTGTCATAGTGGAATCAGTGAGAATAGTGTCTGCAAAAGCAGTATCAATGAGAGCTAATCCTCTGAGACTATCTGCGAATGATGAGTCTGGGATAGTTGTTAAAATTGAATCGATTACGCTCTGAGTTATTGCGAATGTATCTATAATTGCTGCCACAGAATCTTGATTCTGAACCGTGATCTCTATTTCCAGAGAATCAGAAATAAAGAGGGAGTCACTCGCAGTGGCGAGCGTGTCCTGTTCCGGATAGTAGAGCATCATAATTTTGTTAAGTGAATCAAGCTCCAGTCTGAGTATCGGAAGACGTTCAAGGATGTCATCATACATTGCAAGCGCAGAGTCGGGTTGATTGAGATCAAAATTATAATATTCCGCAAGCTGGAACTGGAACTCGACGATCTTACTGATCTGGTTGCTGCTTTGCACGCTTTGATAGCTGATGAGTTCTTGGGCGATCTTGAGTTTGTTGTTTGTGTCTCTAACAAGTTCCTCATCAAGATTTTTCACTACTACATCGTTAAACTTTTTGATAGCTAGACTGTCAATGTTAAGCACACTAAAATAGATATCACCCCAGTAATAATTGATCTCAGAAACGATCTTTTTTCCTTTATTGTCCGTAATCAATGTTTCAAACATCTTAAATGCTTTTTCGGTATTTCCAAGATGGGCTTCACAGATCGCTATATACATTCTTATTTCCGGGAGTCTGGTATAATCAACTTCAGTTTCATTGAGTCTTTCAAATACGGGAAGAGCTTCTTTATAATTCCCGGTTTCCAAAAATATATTTCCGATATAAAATAAGGCATCAAGTTGATATCTTTTGGTTGGTTTCTCAGCAAGCAGATTCCGAAAAGCAAGCTCGGCGCTACGATATTCTCCATTGAGGAACACTATTTCAGCGTAGAGGAACATCGCTTTGAGATGAGGTTTTCTTTTCAGGTTAGTGTTCAATAGCTCGAGAATCGTGTTCTTTGCATCGTTATATTTATTTTTCTCAATGTAATAATAAACCAGATCAAAGTATGCCTCTGTTCGAACCTCTTGAAACCTTGAGTTATTGAAGATCGCCGAGAATTGTTTCATGGCTTCATCAAATTCTTTCATTGCAATATAGGTCTTGGCAAGATAGAGTTTTGCGATCGGATAGAGATTATATTTGTTATAATACTTCTCATATTCCTGAAATTTCCGAAGAGCTTTTATGTAGGATTCCTGTTCGTAAAAGCATTGTCCCATCAGCAGGATCGCATCATCGACCCATTTATTTGTCGGATATTCCTGTATGATATAGGCACACTTGCCAATAGATGTTTCGAATTTTGTCTGAATATTTGGTGATAACTTTCCGTTGTTTTTCTCTTTTGCATTCAGTGCTTCTGAGTAGTATTTTCTCGCATTATAAAAGGTATTATAATAGACGCAACTTGTTAGCACAAGAAGAACCGAAAAAATTAAAAGAAATATACGGGTTTTCATTTCGGTATTACTCTAAGCTGCCCACTATTTGCTCTACCTCTTCAAGGATTTCACAAGATTTAACAAGTTCTTTCATCTTTGTGTGGTCAGGATAAAGAGGTCTGTCAATATCGAGGAATTCAACATATTTTCGAATCACTTCTTTTGCTTTTGTGACGCCAGCACCAAATCCGTATTCCTCTTCGCGGAAATCAAGCGCTTGTGCAGCAGCCATGAATTCGATGCCAAGAATACCGTATGCATTGTCCATGATCTGGAAATTCTTGATCGCAGTGTTCATACCCATTGACACGAAATCTTCCTGATCAGCAGCAGCAGGGATGGATTGGATTGATGCAGGGGCAGAAAGAATTTTCTGTTCTACTATCTGCATATCCGCAGTATATTGGCTGAGCATCATGCCGGAGAACATGCCTGCACCCTTTGTGAGGAATGCCGGAAGCCCGACACTCAATGCGGGATTATTCAACCTGTTCATGCGGCGTTCGGACATGACGGAAACCATTGTGATCGCAACGCTTATCATATCCATCGGTAATGAAACAGGTGAGCCCTGGAAATTGGCTCCTGTAAGTTGCAGCTTTCTATCAGGGAAGAAGACTGGGTTATCACCCACGCCGTTGAGTTCGATCTCAACTTGTGAGCGGGCATAGACAATTGCATCATGGGCAGCCCCAATAACCTGCGGAGTAGAGCGCATGGAATAGGCATCCTGCACTTTGCATTTAATTTTTCCCTCTGCAAGATCGCCGCCTTTAATGAGCTTTTGAATTGATTTTGCACAACGGATTGCACCCTTGAATCCACGGACCTCGTGAAGTAGAGGAGTGTAGGGTTTCATATTTGCTTTAAGGGCTTCGAGTGACATTGCTGCTGCAATTTCCGCCTGTTTGAGCCAGCGGTTTGCATCGTAAAGCATAAGAGCGCTCATCGCAGTTAAAAGATTTGAGCCATTGATCGCAGAAAGTCCGTCACGAGCTTTAAGCCCGGGAATTGGAATGCCTGCCCGATCCATTGCTTCTTTACCTTCAAGCAGCTCTCCTTTATAATATGCTTTTCCTTCTCCAAGAAGAAGAAGTGCGATCTGCGACATTGGAGCAAGGTCTCCAGACGCACCAACAGAACCTTTCTGGCACACATAAGGCGTTACGCCCTTGTTCAACATTGCCGCAAATGTAAGCGGAATTTCTGGACGGCAGCCGGAATTGCCTTTGACGAGCACGTTGATTCTTCCTGCCATAGCTCCGCGCACATATTCGATAGGGGCAGGATCGCCGATGCCTGCAGCATGATTGTATACCAAATAACGCTGAAAGTCTTCCATTTGTTCGTCGCTTAGTACAACTTCGGAAAATTCTCCGATACCTGTATTCACTCCATACATTATCTCATGAGCTTTGATCTTTTCTTCCAGCATTGCACGGCATGCGTTGATGCGTTCGAGACTTTCCCGGGGGATTTCAACTTTTTCATTTTCTCGAGCGATCTTCACGACCTTTTCAATAGTTAAATCATATCCATTCAAAATAATAGCCATGGTGAGCTCCTTTATGTTATAATTCGGTAGTAATTAGTTGGAGTGTTTTTTCT
>JAVCDK010000010.1 GCA_030765865.1 Candidatus Celaenobacter antarcticus
ATGTCGTGAATATGTCATATAGATCGGTTGTCATTTTTTTTATTTCTCAATTATCCAATAGTCTCACAATTGTATTTTTTGCAGCATGAATGTTTTCGCCAGTTGTGTTTGAGCTTTTATAACCTGAAAAATGTGTTGCAAAATTTTGCCGTAGGTTAAAAATAGTTGCCTTATTTCTTTTTTCCATTTTTATAATCATCCTGAATGTTTTTCTTTAACAGGTAAGCTCTTTTTCTGTCAAGAAGAATAAAATCTCCGCTTTTTTATAATCGAGTAATATGGTGTAAAAAAAAGAGGGAGCATGAACGATGCCATGCTCCCCACAATATTGTATATGATGTATTTTGATTAATTGATGGTCAACTCCGCATAAAAGCTATCCTCAACCTTTGTGTTTAAAATATCAATGAAATAATATCTCAATAATTGAGGAGTTTAATAGTTCCAGATCTCGAGTGGTCACGAAGAGAAGAGCTCGGATTGCCAAACAAAATGCAAAATGTAAAATTGAAAATCCAAAACACCCTTAAATTTCTACCAGACTTATCTTTGCAAGCTGAGTCATATTTCTAATGATATAATAATTCAGTTCATGGTTGGTTATGGATTGTCCTTTTAGTATAATGATCAAGGTTCGTTAATGGACAAGTATAAAATTTTTTTATTGACATGAAATTGCAGATGAAATTGAAAAAAATGGTGTATGATCGCTAAAATAAGAAAAATATTAGTGAAACGTTAATAAGCTAAGTTCATTATTCTACATACTTCATAGACGATAACGATGTCATGCAAAATCAAGCAGTGATAAAATGAATAATAGTAAATCCTGAATGGTTACGAATTCATCAGTTATCAAGAATTCCCGCTGACCATTTATTTAAAAAAGAGGTTAAAACATGATACTTCATTACGAGTTTATAAAAAAAGCAAAGAAACTGGGCAACAAGATCGCCATAAAAGACAGGACACTTAATCTGGAAGTTACTTACAGCAAGGCGCTAATCGGGTCATTGATCCTGGCTAAAAAGTTCAAGAAATATGAAGATGGTGATATCGGGGTGATGATACCCACTTCAGCAGGATGCGCTCTCGCGGTTATCGGTATTCTCATGGCAGGGAAGGTGCCTGCTATGATAAACTATTCCACGGGCGCTGCCCACAACTGCAAATATGCACAGAAGAAATGCGGCTTCAAGACGATCATCACTTCCCGGGCGTTGCTCGATAAGATCAAATGTCCTATGGTTCCAGGTATGGTCTGCCTCGAAGACATCATGAAAGGGATCACACTCAAAGAAAAACTTGGCGCTGCCCTCAGATCAAAACTACCCGCATCAGCCATCATTGCCCGGCTGCCAAGGAAGTTGCAGGATGATAATATCGTGATCCTCTTTACAAGCGGCAGCGAAAAAGATCCTAAAGCAGTTCAGTTGACTCATAAAAATCTTGGGGCAAATATCAAAGCTCTGAGAGAAGTATTTTCTTTGACTGAAGAAGATGTTTTTATGTCCGTCCTACCTCTTTTTCATGTTTTTGGTTTCAATGCCAATCTTTGGATGCCCTTGATGGTCGGTTGTAAATCAGTGACGTATGCCAATCCGCTGGATTACAAGAAAATCCCTGCCATGATAAAAGAAGAAGGAGCAACCCTCATTGCAGCAACTCCGATCTTTTTTGCGGGATATTTGAAAGAGTCCAAACCGGGCGATTTCTTTTCACTCAGGATAGTCCTTCCGGGTGCGGATAAAACACCGGACTGGCTGCGGCAGGAATACCGGAATAAACACAATATTGAGCTGTACGAGGCGTACGGTACTACCGAGACCAGCCCCGGAATCTCTGTTAATACTCCTGATGATAACCGTCCGGGCAGTATCGGCAAACCCCTTCCCGGTGTTCAGGTAAGGATCGCAGATCTGAATACAGGAAAAATCCTACCCCTGGGAAAAGAGGGTAAAATTCTGGTCAAAGGGGATATGGTAATGAAGGGATATCTCAATGATATAGAGGAAACATCCCTGCACATTGTGGACGGCTGGTACGATACCGGTGATATGGGTATGATGGATGAGGATAGATACCTCTGGCACCTGGGTCGGCTCAGACGATTTGTTAAGATCGGCGGTGAGATGATCTCACTTGTTCGAACCGAAAAGATACTGCAGACACTCCTTCCCGAAGGCATGGACTGCTGCGTGGTAGATGTACCCGATTCCAGAAAGGGTGCAAGAATTGTTGCTGCTGTCACAGTAAAAGTTGATGAAAGAGCACTCATCAGGGGAATGAGTAAAAAACTCCCTAAAATTGCAATACCCAAGACATTTGTGGTAATACCGGAACTGCCGAAAATGGGAACCGGTAAGATAAATTTCCGAGCCATCACTGAAATGGTAAGAAGTAATGGGATTGAGGAATAAATAAGAAAATATTAGTTATAATGGGGAAAGTTTTTAACCCGGCTCATCTTTGCACGCTGAATCGTGCTTCGTGCCACGAGTCGGTCGTGTAAGGAACGACTTGGGATAAATAGACTGCCGTGCTCTTCCCTGAACCTTTGACTCCTTTGATCAGCAAGCCGCCGAGTTTTGGAACACTACTATTCAGAATAATGCCGAGAAGGAGCTCTTCCTGCCCGACGATTGCTGCAAACGGATAATGAATCTTTCCCATTTTTACCTCATGTATCTATTATTTTATTTTCATAACGTTCAGACAGTTCCAACGTTCACTCTAGCCTCAAAGTCTTTCCCCTGAGAGAGTAAAAGTGCGCCAGCGAACGGAACAACCACGTTATGTGATGTATGGGTTTTAGAGTAAACTATTTGATCCCCTTCTTCCGCAGAATCGTTCTGAAATCAGATATTTATTTTTAATGGATCTGTATCTAATAATGATACTTTCCATTCCTCTTTTTCTTTATCAAATTCAGTCATTTTATTCATTGATATTTTCATGTATTTCCCATACGCAATTGCTGCAACATCTCCATTTTGTAGTAATATTTCTCCTGAGCCTTCAAAGATTCGTCTAGAATTTCTTGTTATCCTAGCAATAACCTTTAGTTCTTCATCTAATGGGATAGGCTTTTTATATTTTAAATTTAACTCTACAGTTACACCAAAAAAATTTTCATCTGTAATCATAATTGCCCGACCAATTGTCTCATCTAATATTGCTCCTGCAATTCCTCCATGTAACGTTCCTGGATAACTTTGATGCTCTTCAAGGGGTTTAAATATAGCAACTAATTCATTATTCTCTAATTCATAAAACGAAGCTTTAAGTCCAAATTCATTTTTCAGCCCACAAACAAGACATTTTCTACAGTTCTGTTGCTTTTTCTTAACCTGATATTTCATTTTAGCTCTCTCTTTAATTTTTAAATTCTATTCAATTTATAAAGAACAATTGCTACCAATTTTTAGATAAGTTACGATTACCATTTAATGGTTTTTTGATTTTTCGCTTTAATTTTATACAATAATAAAAACTCGCATAATGTATTGCTGCTGACACGCCCATCTTTTCGGATGAGTAGCAGTTTGTTAACGCCAGCATTCTTAAACAAAATAATAAGCCTAAAAAATCGGTCTCGTCTATCGGCAGAACAAATTGTCAAACCTGCTTCGTTTGGACACTCTACTGCTTTCCTTTTTAAATAGTCAAATAGACAAATAGACAACAATCTTAATCCCTGACACAACGGACAGAAAACCCAAAAAGCTTATGGTTAGTATACCGGTACACTGTGGCGTTATCATAATTCAAGTACCGGTACCAGGCGAGTTCTGTATAGATCTCTGTAGAAGACCAGAAGTAACCGGTGTCGCCCATATAGTAGAAGCACCCATTGATGCTGTAGCGGTACCCGCCAGGAAGGAAGCTTAAACCGCTTGTGTCGAACTCAGGGTCGTTCTCTAATGCTCCATTCGTCCATAAATCTGCTCTACCGGCAAGTTTGCTACCTTCGTTTGTACCACGCCATTCAGTTGAATCAGCTTGCTCTAGGCTCATTCCAAGTGCCATTTCTAATTCCATTATCTCTTCGTCGGTAGGAACGTGCCAGCCTTCCGGAGCTATATTTCTACTATCATCTACTGCATACCAGTTGTAAAGATTACCATAAGTATCGGCATTGGCAGGTGTATTATTAAAAACTCCGTAAGCACCAGAAGAGAGGCCATACCAATCACCGTTATTGGTAATATTTGGAATCTGGTCTCCATTTCTGTAGTGAGTAACTTTCAGATTTTCTGTCATCCATTCCTGGTTACCAATTACTAAAGTCTGGTACACATTGCCGTCAATATCAGTTACGGTTAAAGTTGGGTTATCTACTGCAGTTACATAATAAAAATACTTATCCTCAAATCCAGCTACACTATCAATATAAGTGGTAACTGTAACACTATCAATTTTAACGAAACCTGTATCAGGTCTTAGGGAGCGATATATAAAATAAAAATCAGCATTAGTAGAGTCTGACCATGATAAAATTGAATTGCCATTATCAATATTAATTTCTACGTTTGTGGGTGGATCGCTATACAATAAAGCATAACATAATATTATCATAAAAACACCAAAAACAATCTTCTTCATTTTGTCTCCTTTCATTGGTTTAATTTTTACAATTATTTTTGTGACTTTCATCTTTTCCTCCAAATTTATTTTAGTTTCACATAATTTTTTCATTTTTTTTGGCAAGCTTAATTTAGAATTCTATTTTTTGAATATTTGAGTTGGCGTTAATGTTTTGCGTGTGCGGCGGAATCAGAAGGATTCCGACGAAAACAAACAACCCAAACCTTGAATCGGAAGATTCAAACAAAAAGCACTGACCAACCCTACCGCAGACACGCTTGTTATGCGTAATATCATTATCATTTTTGATCATTAATCTGCCTTCCAAGATCAAAGGATTCGGAGACAATTTTCTTTCCACTTTTAAATTTCTTTGATTTTTTAAGTAATTTTAGGAGATTTCTTAACTTATTAATTTTTAATATTCTCAGAAATCTGAATAACCTGAATAAAGGCAAGATCATCAAAATATCAAACCAGTTCTCTTTAAAAAATCGCTTTTTTGAATTATGATTAATAAAAATGATAATTAAATCAGTAACGAAGAAAGTATAAATGAAATATGAAAAAAAAGCAGAGTAAGACTCATTTAAAAAATTTGTTAATAAACTAATAATAAAATGAAGTAACCAAATTATTGTTACTAAATCGACTGCTTTACTCCATATTTTAAGATTTCTGGATTTTGATGTCATTTTTATTTCATAATTGCTTTAATTATTCGTGATTCGTTTATTAATACATCTTTCATTAATAATTTGTATGGAAAAGCTTGATGCCTTGATTTCTTAAAAGCTTCAAGAATATTCAGTAATGTTGTTGCTGTTATTAATGACAGATTTAAGTCAAAATCCAGTTCGCATTCATTTACAAAATCATCACTAAAATCAGAAGCTATTATTAAGGACTTAATAACTTTAAAACCCATGTCTTGAGCTTTTTTATAATATGATTTCACTTGCCGATAAACTGAACTGAACTTGTTAAATTCTTTATCTTTATGGGTTTTGCATTCAATAATTATTATTTCTCTTTCATTGATTTTGAGAACAATATCTAATTTATTTTTACTGTCATTTATCTTTTTCTTTAAATGCTCATCTACAAGTAAACCGAGTTTGTTAAATATTGCTTTGGTTGTTCTCTCAAAAATTAATCCAAGCTCGCTTTCCTTTACATTTATTCCATTTTCTTTAAGTGCATTGTAATCTCGATTACTGATTAAATTATAATTCTCAATGTAAAGGCTTTCAGTATCTCGATAAGATTCGAGAATATTATTCGTTACATTACCTATTGATTTTATTTGTTGATCTTTGCAGAAAGAAACCAAAGAACTCCTTTTTATTAAATCAAGAACATCTCGTGGCTTTATATTGTAGTCCAACAATAAATCAAAATTTAATATAAAATCACCTTGAATTTCAAATTCATTTTTAACAATATCGTTTGTTTCAGGAATCAAACGATGAATATCTTTAAGAAGTTTTTCATACCCTTCATTTGCAATTTCAATTTTATCGTCTTTCTCAATTAAATTAAAATACAAAATCAGGTTATTGATTTTATCTTTGAGAGTTACTCCTTTTGATGGTAATAAAAGTTTCAGATTTTTTTCAATTAGTGTATTTATAAATTCTTTTTTCTCTGTTAAATTGACTTGCTCTTTAAAAATGCCATTAGTTAGCGTATTTCTAATACTTAATCCTTTTTCAATGATTGCTTTAATTTTTTCGAATCTTAAAAGACTTCTATCAATATTGTGCTTTCTGCAAATTAGTGATATTTGACTATCTTTTAACTCTTTTAAAACTCGTCTAAAATGTTTATTTGCTACTTCGTAGCCTTTCATTTTTCTTAAAATTCTTACAATTTCTTCTGGGATATAAACTTCAAGATTCTTTTTTGAATAAAAGAGTAACCCCAAATCTTTTAGGTTTTTTATTATGTTTTCAATATCCATTTTTGTTAATGGTAAAACAGAATAATAAATACTTCTTGTCTCATCTTGCGATAGATCTAAATTATCTGATAAAGTATTCAATATTGATAACTCATCGTGTGTTATTATGCATTCTCGATTCTGCAATTGGTCATTTGTATAAGCTGTTTTTACACAATTGCGATAAATGAGATAATCTCTTTTTCTATTTTCATCAATGTTGCCTTTATTTTCTTCATCAAACTCATTCTTAAGTTTTTCAACTTCATTCTTTATATTTGTAATTTCTTTTGAATAAAGTTCGTAGAGCCAATTGCGAGACATAATACAATTACCATCACGAATAATTATATCAATTAAAATATCGAGATTAAAGTTAAAAGCAATTGCATCTTTTATGTGCTTTTTGAATTCCTCTTGAACATAATCCAAGTTGAAAATTTGAACCATATTTTCGTTACCTGCATTTTTAATATGCTCAATTTGAGTATCCTCATTATCGTTTTTACTCATTATATTAATAAGCAATTTAATAAACGAATTTTTCTCTACTTGGTTCGTTAAATCTAAAATCTTTAATAGCTTCATTTTACCTCCTCAAGTTTTTATTCATAATTACGCATAATGTCTGTATCCCCGACAATTTTGTCGTGAACATCCCCAATTCTGGGGTTATATACGACACATGTCGTGGATATGTCATATAGATCGGTTGTCATTTTTTTTATTTCTCAATTATCCAATAGTCTCCCGATTGTATTTTTTGCAGCATGAATGTTTTTGTCAGTTGTGTTTGAGCTTTTATGGCCTGAAAAATGTGTTGCAAAACTTTGCCGTAAGGTATAAATAATTGCCTTATTTCTTTTTTTCATTTTTATAATCATCCTGAATGTTTTTTTTTAACAGGTAAGCTCTTTTTCTGTCAAGAAGAATAAAATCTCCGCTTTTTTATAATCGAGTAATATGGTGTAAAAAAAAGAGAGAGCATGAACTATGCCATGCTCCCCGCAATATTGTATATGATGTATTTTGATTAATTGATGGTCAACTCCGCATAAAAGCTGTCCTCAACCTTTGTCAGCTTGAAGCCACGCGATCTGAACATGTGCAGCATGATATGATTATCAACTAATATGTTTGCATAGATCTTCTGGATTCCTCTCGATTGCGCCAAATCAATAATATAATCGGTGAATTTATTACCAAGTCCCATATTTTGCCATGGGTCAGCAATTACGATAGCGAACTCAGCGGTTTCGTTGTATTGATCAGCGATCAATCTGACCACTCCAGCCATCTTTTTCTGCCCGTCCTCTGTAACTTCAGCTATGATGGCTATTTCGCGGTCATAATCTATTTGAGTATATCGGACAAGTTGGTCATGAGAAATATCTTTAATAAGCTGGAAAAATCTAAACCTTTGTGTTCTCTCTGAGAGATTGGAAAACATCTCTTTTTCCATATGCTCATCTTCCGGTTTGACAGGTCTCAATATTACGTTCTCTCCGTTGCTCATTGTGAACTCAGTGATATATTCTGAGGGATAAGGTGATATCACGAGATGCATGTGTGGATATTTTTCCGTAACCTGTATTGAATCATCCAGCAAAACTTTAGCATCGAGCACAACTCCGCCACGCTCATCCACCCCAAAGGGATTGATGTCCACTTCAGTAATTTGGGGGAAGTCCATGATCATGTAGGCAAATTTATACAGAAGGAACTGGATGGATGTGATGTCCGCTCCCGGCATGCCCCTGTAGCCCTTGATCAACTTGTATATCTTCGTGTCCTCTATGATCCTCATGGCAAGCGCCATGTTCAGCGGAGGTAAGCCAATGGTGGTATCTTTAAATATTTCTACTGCAACACCACCCATACCAAAGACAATAGTGGGACCGAAAATCGGATCTTTCTTACAGCCGATGATCAACTCATATTTTCTTTTAAGCATCTGCTCGACGAAAACTCCACGGATATCTGCATTGGGAACCTTAGCTTTCGAAGATTTCAATATCTTGTTATATGCCTTCCTAGCTTCTTCCTTATTCACAATGTTTAGTATAACTCCACCGACATCAGTCTTATGTAGAATATCGGGTGATGCGATCTTCATAACAACGGGGTAGCCGATCTTTTCAGCTAATTCTACTGCTTCTTCCTCTGTTTGTGCAAGCCCATTCTTTATTACGGGAATATAATAATAATCCAGTAACTGCTTTGCTTCAAATTCCGTCATAACAGTTCTGTTGTCGGCAAGGACTTCGTCGATAAGTTTTTGACCTTGAGCTTTTTTCGGTTTGAACTCATGGGGTATTTGTGATGGTGTTTCATTAAGTATCTCCAGATTTCGGGAGTAGTCATACATATACATAAAGCATTTTACTGCATCTTCCGGAGTCGGATATACTGGAATTTGGTTTCTTTCCAGAATTTGCTGACCTTTTTCAATATCATCTGCGCCCATCCAGGATGCCAGCACAGTTTTTCTACATTTTCTGGCAACTGTAGCGACTTTCTTTGCCACGCCTGCCGGATCAGTCATTTCCTGTGGAGTAAGAATTACCAGTACACCATCGACATTTTTGTCTTTTGCGCACAACTCAACGGCTTTTTCATATTGCTCGGGACCTGCATCTCCAATTACGTCAACAGGGTTTCTCCTGCTCCAATTTGGTGAAAGGCATTGGTTCAGTTCATTTATAGTATCTTCAGATAGTTGAGCTATCTTACCGCCTTTTTCGATAAGAGTATCTGTTGCAATAACGCCGGGACCGCCCGCATTTGTAATGATGGCAAGTCTATTACCTGCAGGTTTTTCCTGCATTGCAAGCGATTGAGCAATATTGAACAATTCATCAATTGTATTCACTCTGATAATACCAGCTCTCTTGAAGGCGGCATCAAATACAAAATCATTACCAGCCAGACTTCCTGTGTGTGACATTGCTGCCTTTGCACCTTCCGAACTTTTTCCTGCCTTTAGGACAATGATCGGTTTGTTACTTGCGAATGCTCTTGCTGCACTCATAAAACTTCTGGCATCTGTGAGTGTTTCCATATAAATGACAATACTTGTCGTGAGCGGATCGGTTCCAAAATAGTCGATCAAGTCATTAAAGCTGACATCGATCATCGAGCCGATAGAAACAAAATGGCTAAACCCCACATTCTGCTTTACAGACCAGTCTAAGATTGCTGTACAGAGCGCACCGCTTTGCGAGATGAGTGCGATCTTTCCAGGCAAAGCCATCTTGTTTGCAAAACTTGCGTTTAAATGAATAGAGGGTTTGATGAATCCAAGGCAATTCGGACCGATCAACCTCATGCCATACTTTCTAACGCTATCTGTGATCTGTTTTGTAAGCAGCTTACCTTGCTCGCCTATTTCAGTGAAACCTGCAGAGATCAGAACGATGCCGGAAACCCCTGCTTTCCCGCATGCTTCGACAATTGCAGGAACTGTCTTTGCGGGTGTTGCAATAATGGCAAGGTCAACTTTGTCTGGAACCTCATCGATGTTTGCATATGCTTTTACCCCTATAACATTCGTACGTTTGGGGTTTATTGGATAAACGATGCCGTCAAATCCAGATCCTATAATGTTATTCATCAGAGAATATCCGACGGTTCGCTCACGAGCAGTTGCTCCTATGACAGCGATCACTTTGGGATTAAAAAGTTTGGTTAATTTCTTAGTACCCATTTCTATTTCCTTTATTTATTATATTGATTTCCAATGTTTTGAGAGTGCCTGCAGCGCCATTGCTTTCCTGCCTTCATATTCATAATGAGTTTGTATCATTGAGTCTGTTTCCCTTTCCTCAAACTGCATTTCATCATGGTTGATACCATCCAGAAAACTATATAGACACTTGGGGAATACCTCTATATTATAGCCACCCTCAAGTGTGGCAAATACATTATCGAAGTTTTCAGAAAGTAATCTGCCAATTTTATAATACGCATTCAATGAAAGGCGCAGGTCCAGAAGAAGGTCGTACTGATGTGAGTCAAACCCTGCTGAAACAGCTACGATATCAGGATTAAATTCCTTAGCGATCGGCATGAATGTCTCAACTGCGTCCATATAAATTTCATCTCCACTGCCCGGAGGTAAGGGAACATTTATTGTGTATCCCTCACCTTTCCCAGCACCTATTTCATGTGCATCTCCACCACCCGGGAATGCAGGATATTGATGGAGTGACCAGTACAATACTCGATCCGAAGTATTAAAAAATTTCACGGTACCATCTCCAAGGTGTCCGTCAAAGTCAAAAATCAGCACACGCTTGCCTTTGTTTGCATGATACTGTGCAGCGATTGCGATATTATTAAAAATACAGAATCCGCTGGATCTATCTATGTGTGCATGGTGACCGGGGGGTCGGGTCAATGCAAAATCGCCGGTTTCGGATGCCATGATCGTCGCTCCTACTGCATATATGGCAGCTTCAAAACTGCCCGGTGATACGATTGTGTCATTATCAATATGACCACCGATCATGCATGCTTTCTCAACGCTCTGAATATATTCGGGAGTATGTACCAATGTAAGGTATTTTTCACCATTCTCGACTTCTGTCACTGGTAGATCGCCAAGTGAGGTCAGCCGCTTTTTATTTTCCGGATGCATGCCTGTATCGTGTTCCAAAAATACAGGATTATAGATTAATTGCATTCTGATCCTTTCCTACAGCGAGATGAATATGTATTTTAATATTATTTTCATAATAAACCGACTTAAATGTGCTTCTTTGGTTTGGGGTAAAAGCTGTCAAGTAG
>JAVCDK010000146.1 GCA_030765865.1 Candidatus Celaenobacter antarcticus
TAACATGAGGCAGGTCTATATGATAAAAGTATTTAAGACTGCGAATGGCAAATTTGTCGAGAAAGAGCAATACGATCTTCTCGAAGAAAATATCTGGGTGTATCTTGTGTCTCCCACACAGGAAGAGATCGAGTTGATCACTGCAACGTTTGAGATTCCAAAGGATTTTATTGAAGACCCTCTCGACGAAAATGAGAGTCCCCGTATGGAGCTCGAAGATGGTAAGAGACTCATCATTATTCAGACCCCTTATTTCCAGGATGACGAAGAAGCTGCGATCCAATTCATCACGTTGCCTTTGGGTATAATTCTTACGGAGAATTGCATTATTACGGTTTCTTCAAAGGATGATGATGTACTTCGAAATTTTGTGAAAGGGCGGGTGAAAAATTTTTCGACTGCAAAGATAAATCGCTTGATACTTCAGATATTATCCCGAACTGCAACAGTATATTTGAATTATTTGAAAAAAATAAATAAAATTTCCAATAATATAGAAGATCAGCTCGAAGATTCCATGAACAATGAACGGCTTATGGATCTGCTGGACCTACAGAAAAGCTTGGTATATTTTGCCACTTCACTGAGATCAAATGAATCTGTTATGGAGAAATTATCCAGGGTGGGTGTATTTACCAAATATGAAGAAGATGAAGATCTGCTTGAAGATATGATCATCGATAACAAGCAGGCAATTGAAATGACCGCGATCCATTCAAATATTCTACGAAGTACGATGGATGCCTTTGCTTCGATGATATCTAACAATCTGAATAAAGTGATGAAATTTCTCACCTCAGTGACAATTATACTCATGCTGCCGACCCTTGTTTCAAGTATTTATGGGATGAATGTTCCCCTACCTTTTGATCGCTCTCCACATGCATTTGTAATATTAATGGTGGCATCACTATTGCTTGCATTGGTCGGTGTGATAATATTTATAAAACGGAAATGGTTTTAACCATATAAGGATACTCATGAAAAAATATTTAATCTTCGGAATAATAACTTTTGTTTTATTGAGTTCATTCCCCTTATACACATTCGCAATTGATGAAGGTTTTAATGAGAAAGAAAGTCTGACTGCTGCATTGTGGCAGCAAACATCATCGGAATACAGAGCACTTTGTTATCAAGCATTCAATGTAGCACGTGACAGAATTAATATAGATCTTAAGAAAGAGTGGGCTAAGCCAAGAGCTGTCATAATTGATCTCGACGAAACGATCATATTCAATGCAAAATATAATGCCACTGATGTTATCAGGGAACAGGAATATCCCAAGGAATTTTATGAATGGATCGCTTCGGGTGACGCAACACCTATACCGGGATCAGATGAATTTTTACAATTTGTTAATGAAGAAGGATACACTATCTTTTATGTAACAAACAGGCGGGATGAATGTACTGATATTACCCTTCAGCAGATAGTTGATCTTGAACTTCCTCAAGCTGATAGAGAGCATTTACTAATGAGAGGAACGGATCATACAAAGCAAGGAAGAAGAGATAAAGTAAGTGAAGATTATGTTGTAATCCTCTTTATAGGTGATAACTGTGTAGATTTTTATGGAGATTATTATAATGAATCAATTGAAGAGAGAAAAAATATCACGGATTCACTTCAAGCAAAATGGGGGCGGGAATTTATCATATTACCCAATTCAATGCACGGTTCTTGGCAAAAAGCACTGTATCATGGAGTAGTTGATTGGTTGTCAGATGAGGAAAGCTTGAGACATAAAGCTTCGCTCTTAGAAATTATTGAATAAAAAAGAACCTCTCTGTACAAGAGGTTTAGAGATATATAAATCGAATTTTACTTACTATCTAAAGGATTTCCAATTTATCCAAAATTTATCTTTTCTTTACTTTCATTTTCTGTGTCAACTTCATGTATGGTAACTCTATCAGAGATATCTTCAGAAATGGTAACAAAAGCAATAGTTTCTCCACGCATATTCTTCACAACATCTGTAATAAGGCGGACTGCGAATAATGAGCCATCCTTACGTATGTTTATACTTTCACGCACTTTACCCTTCCATTTCGTGATTTCACTCTTAGTAGTGTATTTATGAAGATCAGGTGGTGAAAACATACGTACATCCTTGCCAATAAGCTCATTTACTTCGTAGCCATGCATACTTGCATCTGCAGGATTTGTGTATATGATGTGTCTGTCGGTATCGGTAAGAGTTATACCCAAACGCACGGTTTCAACTGCTTTTTTTGCATGCTCTGCGCTCATTCGTTCTGTCAGATCTTCCGAGATCGTCACAAAACCGACTGTATCGCCTTCGATATTTTTTACTACGTCAGATATCAAGCGTACAGGAAAAGATGAACCATCTTTGCGTAAATTCACGCTTTCTCTTGTCATACCCTTCCATTTATCGATTTCATCAACTGCTGGTATATTTTCTTCCGGAGAGAAAATGCGAACGTCCTTACCAATCAATTCTTCAACAAAATATCCGTGCATCTTTGCATCAGCAGGATTCGAGAAGACAATATTTCTATCCTGATCCGTAATAGTTACGCCAAGGCGCATTGTTTGTATTGCTTTCTGCAATCGGATCAAACCCTGTTCGGCTTGTTTTTGCTCAATAATCCGACCAAGCTGTTTTGCGATAGAGTTAAGCAGTTCCCGCTCATCTTTTGTAAATGGACCTTCAAAACTTTTCGGCTTCTTTTCAAGATAACCAATCTCGATAGTTGCGACGGATTCTCCATAAACTTTAATTTCACTTTTGAGATGAGAAACAGGTGCATGATAATTCTCGGTGTGGAATTCCTTTTCACCCCATGTAACTTTTGCACAACTGATCGTCGGAAATTGCCAGGCTTTTGGTACTTGCTCAATTGTTCCTTTTAAGACACCTTCAATGGTGATATTCGGCTTTTCTACAAGACTTGTTATATTATAAAGGCATTTGACTTCACTGATTCTCTGATTAAGATTTCGAGCTATCTGAAGCAGATTCTCACGCGTTTGTTGATATTTACTCTCCATAATTTCGAGTTCTCTAATGCGCTTGTTCTTCTGTTCAAGCTCTAGCATGACCTTTTTCTTTGAAGGACCACCAATCATTGTATCTCCTTAATATGAATAATCAATATTTATAATCACGAATTTTTTCTGTCAATAATGTATCAAAAATTATACTTCACATGGAATATCAATGAATTTCATCTCGACATTGAATCTCTCCGACACAAGTTTACCAAGATTTTGTATTCCGAGTTTCTCTGTATTATAGTGTCCCGCATTAATAAAATTCATGCCGATCTCCTCAACTTCACGTACTATGTTTTCTTTTATATCTCCTGTGATGAAAGTATCAGCACCTTGTTTGTATGCTTCGGAATATTCAATAGAACTCCCACCTGATATTATACCGACTTTTTTCACCAATTCATGACCAGCTGCAAGGATATAGGACTGAGTATTAAGCATCGTATTGACATATGCTAAAAAATCAATAAATTTCATATTTTCCTTCAAATCCCCAATATATCCTATCTCACCATAATAAGGAGAATTCAGATGCTCCAGATTCCTGAGCTCAAGTAGGCGTGCCAGACTGATATTATTACCTATTTCGGGATGTGCGTCAAGAGGCAGATGATAACCGCAAAGGTTAATATCGTGCTCCATTAAAAGTTTTATTCGTTCTTTGAAAATCCCGACTATTCGAGGAGGATCACCAAGTTGGTTCTTAAATAAACCGTGATGAACAATGATCATATCAGCTTCTTCATCAATTGCCTTCTCAATGAATTGTCTGGAAAGACTTACGCCGATCACGATCTTCGAAATATTCTCTCTGCCTTCGATCTGGAGTCCATTGTGACAATAATCATTGAAGGTATCAGCTTTCAAATACTCATTGCAAAATTCTACTATTTCATTTCTTTTTACCATTTATCACCTCTATGAACTTTTAATCATTGCATAAGCATTGTGATTATGAATGGATTCAATGCTCTCTGCTTCTATAGAGAACTTTGATATCCTTGAATCGTTCTTTAAAGCTATTGCTATATCGCGAGTAATGTCTTCGACGAATTTTGGATTATCATAACTTTTCTCTGTTACATATTTCTCATCGGGTCTTTTAAGCAGCGAATAAACCTCACAGCTTGCAGATTTTTCGATTATCTTTATGAGCTCTTCAAGCCACACAAAATCATTGTATACAATATTAACTGTCACGTATGCTCGTTGATTGTGTGCACCATACCGGCTAATTTCTTTTGAACAAGGGCATAGAGAAAGCACCGGTACTTTTGCATTCATTTCAAAAATAAATGCCTTGCCTAAACTTGCTTTAAAGCCACATTGATATGAGGAAAGAGACTCCTCTTTTGTTACAGGTGCAGCTTTTTTGATGAAATAAGGAAATTCCATTTCAAGATATGCAACATCCGCATCCAGTTTAATTTTCATCTCTTTAAGCAGTTTTTCAAGATTATCAATGATCGTTTCCTGGTGGTAGTGGTGAAGGATCTCTACAAATCTGCTCATATGAGTGCCGCGGAAATCATGAGGAAGTTCAACGTACATATTGATGTCAGCAACGGAATTTTGAGTGCCATTTGATCTGTCCTGAAGAACTACAGGATACTTGAGTCCCTTGACGCCAACTTTATTGATTGGAATTTTCCTTGTGTCTTTTTGGTTTTGAATATCATTCAGTTTCATTGCAAATCCTTACTGAAATGTGCAGTTGAGTCTAAAAGAGTAAAGTTATATCTATTAAAATATTTTGAAAAAACATAGCAAAGTTCCCCATTATTTTCATATATAATAAGTGCTTCGACATCATCTTGCCGATCCACAAGTTTAATCCCATTTTCATGTCCCATAACAAAAAGTGCAGTACATAACGCATCTGCAATTGTAGTATTTGGCGCTATGACTGTAACACTTACAGAGTTGTATGAAGGAAGTCCTGTCTTAGGATTTATTATGTGATGAATGCATGTTCCGTCTTTTATAAAAAATTTCTCATAATCTCCGGAAGTTACTACTGCTCGATCTTTTACTTCGATCGAACCAAATAATGATGATTGATTTCGAGGATGCTGAATGCCGATCTTCCAGACTTCAGTCTCTGGGTTCCTCATAACAAATAGGTCGCCACCAGCATTAATGGCAGAATTCGATATGCCCAATTTCCTTAAATAGGCAACTGCTTTATCAACAATATATCCTTTTGCAATTCCTCCGAGATCAATAAATATTTTGGGATCATCTGTAAAAAATTTGCTGTCCTTGCAATAAATTTTCTCATATCCGACACAAACAAGAGCAGAATCTATCTCTTCAGCAGAGGGCATAATTTCGTTAACAAAATCAAACATATGAATTATCTTCCCTACTGTCACATCAAATGCGCCACCGGATTCAATACTTATCTGCCTTGAAATATTTAGGATATTCTGCATATCTTGTGAAATGGGTATCGAATTTTGGCAATTATTTATTTTGTTGATTTCACTCTCAGGATAAGTTAATGAAAACTGTTTTTCTGAGGTTTGAATAATTGCAAAAGCTGAATCAATAATTTCTCTATTGTGCTTATTTCTTTCCTGAATATCAATAGTCACAAAAGTGCCGAGTGCAAACTGTGTTTCCTTGAGAGGTCGGCTTTTCTCATACGATATCCTCAGATAAATAACTCCGAGAAGTATTATGAGAAAACCTATTTGAATGATTTTTCTTTTCACGATCAAAGAAGAAAAAGCACAAAGCCATGACATCCTATCATAATCTTTGTGCTTTTATATAATTGAGATTTCTATTTAATTAATCCTAACCAGTCACCAAGAAGGAATTGAACTCGACCAATGAGAAGTGAGATACGAGCCATCACAGTATAACCGAATGATGCACCGAATCCAACCATCATGAACCAGATACCAATGGAAGTGAATTTTCCGTAAACTCCTTCATGTGCTTTGGAAAAGAAGAAATATAAAAGGATGCTTATAGTCCCAATAAATATCAATATGATGTTGATATTATTGAGAGGAAGCATCATTGATCTCATTTGAACCAGCACAGTTGCGTGCATGGACATCGGAACACCCATACCTACCATACCCATGCCAAACGCAATAGGATAACGGCTGACCCAGCTAAATTTTGAAGAAAATCTGAACCAGTATAAGAAACCGATAATGAAGGGTATTATAAGAATGTATTCCTTTTTAAGGAACAATGGGTTATATGCGTACGGGATAAAGGCATTATAATAAGTATAAGGAATATAATAACCCATCGAAACGCCTACGAAGAGATGCTCTGCAAATTTGTAGAAGGGATTATCCTTGTACAGGAAAGAGAACATGCAGAGTGTCAAAAATGCAGCAATCCAGATTCCAATTGTTTCAGTCATTTTTACTCCTTATTTACCAAACTTTTTTTTCTGTGCACGTTTATCAAGGAAGTACCCGACATTACCAAGAATGATGAAGAAAATAATGAGAACGTGAACAATTGCCTGGGCATCCATACCGATACGGGCTTTATTATACTTATAGAGTCGTGCTAATTCTGGCAACTCTTCATATTGTGCTTCAACCCATGCCTGGTCACGTGCGTAGTTCTTACTGAACTCGTTTCCATACATAGCAAAGATATCAACGAGCTGTTCGTATTCGGCTGCACCTTTTAAACCACCAAGACTACCAACAAACTGGCCCGATTGAAGATAGGGATATACATCAGCAGCCATAACTGCTGTAAGACCAACTGCCACATCGACACCGAATTTAGCACGTGCATAGGTTACCCAGAATTGACCCATTGAGGATCCTGAAATTTCTACAACAACCTGTATATTGTCATAATTTTTCATATTCTGCATGATGGGAAGATTCTCTAGTTTAAGCCCTTCACTGTTTGTTTCCACAGCTTCTGCAATATCATCACCCATACCAAGCATAATGGGAAGTTTCGTGCTCCATGGTTTAAAACCGAAGTTACAATAATCAACATTTGCTTCTATATTCGGGTAATCTTCTTTAACTTCAGAAAGAGCCATCTGAATAATAGCCGCTCCCTGCGGAAGGAAGGAAATCGTGAAGACTTTTATGTTTCTTTCAAAACAGTGTCTGAGAATTGCCAGGTCCATAGGATATAATTCTGGTAGAACACCGGGGTCATGAGTGAAGTCCATAAGAACCGCCACATCGTCTTTGCCGGCAGCGGCATCAATATGACGGTAAAGGTTTTCAACCGGTGTGGTTGTATAGGTTTTGAATCCAAGACGAAAAACAAGAGGTAAAACGACTGCGAGTAAAAGGATCACATAGATTATTCTTCTATCAACTTTTTGAATTCTATCTACAAATTTCATAATGCCCCCTTAATCCTTTCCGCCAAGATATGAACGCTCGATCCCAAGCATGATCTTTAGAGATGTTGCAGTCATACCAAGTCCTACACCAAGCGCAATACCACGCTTAGCTGCCAGATTAGGCACGTTGAGTATCCATTCTGTAATGTCTGGTATCCAGTGAGTAATTGCCTGACCGATTGAGACTCGTCCCAGCATCACGATTATTGCAGCAACAAGAAGTACGGTCGCCTCAATTGAACGAGCTCGGAATGCTTTGTATGCTGCAGACGCTATATAGAATGCAAGGAGAGAGAACATAGTAGCACCAAGCGGAACATTGAAATTTTTGAATATCCACATATATGGAGTACCCTCCTGGATACCCCAGATAAATCCAACTGCTGTAGTAACCACCAGTGCAGTAAGTGTAACAATACTGTATCCCCAGGTTGGGGCTTTACGTTTGATCTTATTATAGTGAACATATACAAGACTGAACACACCAAGTACGATCGCAAAAGGACCAATGACTTTCGTCCATTTCATGAACCATTCAAGGTAGTCCGTAGAGATCTTGCTTGGAATAAATACATGAGCCACGAAGAGTAAGCCAAGAATCAAAACTATCATTAAGGGTATTTGTCTTTTCATTATGAAACTCCTTTCTATTTAGCCGGGAACCAGTTCATAAAGAACGTAAGGTGAACAGTTGAAAGTAGAGTTCCAACAACGACAGTAATAACAATAAGAAGTTTCATATAGTCTTGCGCCTTTAGTGTACCGAGAATAAGAGGTTGGTTGGAAAGATAAGCACTTGCTGCATATAGTTCCTCACCAATTAGTGTATAGTCACATGTTGTGATGAAGAATGGTAACTGATTAACTGCGTCTGTACCTGCGATCTGGATTGCTCCTGTAGCGCTGCCCGTTTCTGTCATAAGAAGTGATTCAGCCCAGAACATTCCCATATAGAAGTTCGTTGCAGTTTTTTCACGAATCATTATACCATTCACACCAGCCACAAAAGCGAACTGTGCCTGTGTGATAAAGAATACGCTATTTTTATCGTAAGTATCAGGACGACCAGCTTCATAATGTGCTTCTTTGACTATTTCCTGAGCTATAGGAAGCACGATGAAGTCACGGCATGGAACAAGTATTCTTGTGTCGTATTCGGCTGCTTTCTTAGCAACTTTACTGAGAATTGCCAATCCGGCAAGCGTAGCCACATCACTGATACCACTCAATCCGGGAACAAAGAGGATCGGGCGACCCATTTCTGTTGCACGCCCAATTGCATTATCAATTTCCTGAATGCCTGCTATCGGACGAATATATAATCTCTTACCTTTTCGTGCTGCTTTGATCATGAAAAATACAAGCGCTGCAAATACAAGCACTGCAACAAGAGTAATAATCTCATCATTATTGAACCAATTCTGTTTCGGGAAGATATATTGTTCTCCGTTTGGTGCAGTATAGTGAGGAGTATCAATGAAATGTCCTTTTCCGTCCGTTTTTCTGATATAATATTTGAAGGATCGAGCATTTGTACAATGTGCATCATAGAGCATTTTCATTCGATCTTTATCAGATTTCAATTGATTAGCTTCTTTTACGATCTGAGGTTTATCTTCAATATAATCAGTATATCGATTTATACGATTCTCAATTTCATCAATTTTTTCTTTATCAGAAACTGTTCCCAATTCCTTTTGTAGTTCTGCAATTTCTGCCCTGATCTCTTCATCCTGCTGTTTTAGCTGATCAAGATAAAGTGCTTGAGTGTAAAATGGATATTGATCGTCATAATTTGCAATGCTAAGATAAGTGCTGAAATAAAGCCGCTTTTCATCGAGAGAGAAATGTGGTCTTCCTCGGAATTGCACCGCTTCATAAGAAACTTTATCAACATATTCTCTCTCTCTGAATGAAAGTTCTTTTGCAAATCGGTACACTTCACTCATATGATTAATCTTGTATACCTGAAAATGGTAATCAATTTTTTCTTTCATCTGTTCATTAGGTGGACTGTCGATTGCGACCAATTGCATCACAGGATCAAATCTGAAGGTATGAGTAATGGCAAAATCTTCAGGTAATGGCTCCTGTCCCTTATTCTTGCAGACAAATGTACCTTTGATCTCCATCGGTTCAGTATGATCCCAGTCAACATTGAACTCAAGCTTATTATCGAGAACGTATTCGGTTTTTGTGGTACCATTAATAGTTAAGATCAGGCGGGTTACTTCGTACATAGAATTTTCACTAATGAAGTAGTTAACTGTCAGCTTGGTAAATTCATCGTTATAGGTTAACTTAGAGAGGCCATAATATGGATAATCGAAGAAAACCTGTAGCTGATCACCTTTATCATTTGGCAGGTCTTTAACAGTGAAATGAACAGGAGGTTTTGGCAGGGATGCAGAAGTAATGATCTCAGCTGGAATCGGCTCATCTTTTGCGAGTGTCTCCTGATCTTGCCTGTCCTGTTCCCCAATATTGAATTTGTACCATTTCATATTCGCAGGATTAAATGCTTCAAAACGTGCTGCAATAGAATCGAAAGGAACGATTGCATTTGTTTGGGGTGTATAAGGGTAGGCATCAGGGCGTGTAAATATCAGATGTTGATCATCAAATTCATCATAAAGGTAGATATTGAATTGCTTTTGGTCGGAGGTAAAGACTGGTAATGGCCACTCAAACTGCATCTGCTCTTTATCTGTAACAACTACTGCATAAAATTCTTTCAATTTTTCAGGCGGGTCATCAGTTGTTTGACCGCTCGCAATTTCGGATAGAGGAGAAGCAGAACGGTTCATATTAAGTGCCTGAATCGCATAATAATAGTCTTTTCCAACTATTAATTTTGTCAGAATGTACTTAATCTGTTCCAGCTTCATACCTGCAAGAATCGTAGATGTGGTGTCCACAGTTCCATCTTCGGTAGAATCAATATCGGTGAACTCCTCCATTTTTGTATGATAGATATATTCTTTGTTAGGAATAACAACGAGCATGCGATAATGATCCATCATAGGACCATAAACTTTCATGTCACGGGGAACTGTTCGGAAGAGTACTTCTGCTCCTTTTGTTCCTTTTTTCTGTCCCTTTTCATGTTTCAATTTAGCACGAGAGGTTGCATCAACAAAAAATGTCCAGCCCTGATCCACATACTTCATAGTTACGGTTGTATCAACTCCGGTTTTTGAATCAACGGGTATTTTTCCTATATAGAACAAACTGTCTGGAGTATAACCGCGATAGATACGGTATTCAATAATGCGTTTCTCATTAGACAAAGGTTTCCAGCTCAGCATAAGTCCTCCGCCATCATCATGAGGAACATTTTCAACTTTCAGACCTTCAACAGCTTCATTATTGGGTACTATTTCCCCAAATGCAGAACTCATAAGTAACAGCGTGAACATCAAAAGCAACAGTCCAAATTTACTACAAACTTTCACTTTTGTTGCTCCTTTCTTTATGTTTTTTTATTTCTCTATTATTTTCTCACCAAACGTAAACAAATTTCCAGATTGATAAATATCGAATTGAACTTTGGAGAAAGGTTGGATGTGTATATTTTTATTGGAAACAGTTCCTTTTTCAAGGTCAATAGTGATCTCTTCCC
>JAVCDK010000023.1 GCA_030765865.1 Candidatus Celaenobacter antarcticus
TCGGACAAGTTTCACCCATTGCTGTGTGCGCAAAATCAACCATTGTAATGATCGGATTGGCAACCTCCTTATTGAGATAATCAGCTGCGATTGAACCACCAAGCACAATATCTGCTTCGACAGTATGCCCGATGGCTTCGTGTGCAAGAATACCTGCCAGATCAGGTCCGAAAATACAATCTGCGACGCCTGCTTTTGCATAAACCCCTTCGGATTTTTTCTTTAGATGTTCATACTGCGAATCGATCTTCCCATAGAGGTCTTCCGGTTTACTGAAGAGGTCTTCAAATTGTCCAAATCCTCCAAAAAGGTCATATAATTCGAAGGGTTGACCATCCTTTGCCAAACTAAGAACAATATAAATTATCGATCTGGGAATCATAGAATATGCCTGTGAACCTTCCGAAGTGAGAAGCGCTTTTTCCATTTCAAGGCAGCGGCACACTGTAGTTCGCGCGGTGAGATCTGTGTATTTTTTTCCAATATAACCATCAACTTCTTTTAAGAAATCTATCATCTCTTTCTGTGTTTTTCTCTTTTTATCAGTCATAAAATCTTTTTCAGCAGTACCGATGGAAACGGGTAGCGACGGTTTGTCCTTGCGTTCTCTATCATTGAGATACAGTGCATTTTCCGTTGCGGCTTGTATAACGGTTTTAACGGTTTCATCAGCAATCGTAGGATTGGATGAAAATCCCCACACACCTTTTTTATACACTCGTGCGGACACTCCACTTTCCGAGCTTCTGTTATTGCCCATTATATCGCCGTTGACTACTGATATGGCACAATTTCGATTTTCCTGAATGCGTAGTTCAGTGTATTCTGAAAACATTTTTTTATATTTTGATATGTCTTTTTCAATCATTAAAACTCCTTAAATTCTAAATAATATCTTTTCGCTTTTAAACATCTTGATCATGAAATAGATGAGTATTCCTGCAAAGATCAGACTGGTGGCTGCTGCTATAATAACATTTCCCCATGCAGATGATTTGATGAACACTGACTTGAGCCCGACTACCGTATTCATGATCGGGGCATAATGCATCCATGTAGGCACAGTTTCTCCCATCGAGCTTGTACCGATACTCAAGATCAAAACGACCATGTAGAGCGGCATGACCAGACCGGCTGCTTCTTTTGAATTTCGGGCATATGTTGCGCAGATAAGCACTAATGAGACGAGGAGTATCGCAACTGGAATGAGTAAAACTATAAGTTGAAGAATTTGATTCGCTCCCAGTATGAAATCAGACATTTCTGCTGAAGAACGAAACAGGTCTTTTAGGAAAAATCTTCCTGCGATCATCAAACCGACCACGGAACTAATCGCACTGGCAAAAGATGCGCACACGACTGCCAGAAGTTTTCCAAGTATTATTGAAGCCCGGTCAACCTGATTTACGAGCAAGATAGCCAATGTACCACGTTCCTTCTCGCCGGAAACCGTATCGATACCGACCTGCATTGAGCTCACAAATAGATACAAAATGATAATGAATGGAAGGAGCACACCGAATGCCTTACCAACCTCGCTCCCCTTTTTTGCGAGATTCACCAGCTCAGGACCGATCGTTCGGTTCGCAGTGACAGGCGTTAGAATCTCCGTTGGAATATCGAGCGATTCTAATCGTAAAAATATTAATGTGTCCGCAAGAGAATTGATCGCATCGTAAGTCCTCCTGTAAAAATAAGTCGAATAATCAGAAGCTCCATTATAATAAACATGTATATCAAAGGGCATTATCGCATCGAATGCAAAATCAATATTTTCGGGAAAAGTTATCAATAACTGTGCTTCTTTTTCTGTTATAAGTTCCTTTGCAGTTGGTATATATGCTTCCGGAATTTCATTGAGTGTGACATTCATTTGGCTATTAATTATAGAAATAAATTCTTCATAGATCGGTGACTCTTTTTGCATTTCAGGAGCAATAAAAACAGTCCCGTGATAGGAACGTATATCAGCAGATCTGGATTGACTGATCTTCCCCATCACAGTATACATGAGCGGAAGCATTACAAGCGGAAGTACGACCATAAAAAAGACAGTTCGCTTATCAGTAAAAAGTCGTTTCAGCTCTTTTTTCATTATGATATAGGCATCACTAAACATCTTGCACCTCCAGATATCTGAAAAAAACATCTTCAAGATTGTCTGTGCTATTCCTTTTCACGATCTCTTCGAGTGTGCCCAGTTCTTTTATTAGCCCCTCTATCAGAATTCCGATCTTATCGCATATCTGCTCTGCAACGCCCATAATATGCGTAGAAATAAGCACAGTTTTCCCCTCTTTTGCATATTTTTTGAGGAAATCGGTCACATTCCTTGCGGTGACAACATCCAACCCGTTCGTGGGCTCATCAAAAATGATGACATCCGGATTGTGAATAAGACTGATCGCGATCGATGTTTTCTGTTTCATGCCGGTGGAGAGCTTGTCGATCTTCTTGTGTCTGAATTCTTCCATATGAAGTTCTTTGATGAGTACTTCTTTTCGCTCTGCGATATCTTCGGGAGCCATCTTGTTCAAACGCCCAAAGTAGTCCATCATGTAGTCTGGAGAAAAAAAGCCATCCAACTTCATATCACTTGTAAGGAAACCAATAATGGAGCGCACTTTCCTGTCATCTTTCAGTGAATCATAGCCATTGACTAGAATGCTGCCTGACGTCGGTTTGATCAATGTTGAAATACAGCGAAGAGTGGTCGTTTTTCCTGCACCATTTGGACCAAGCAGACCGAATATCTCACCTGGCTTACACATAAAGCTGATGCCTTTAAGTGCTTCCTTGTAGGATACTGTTCCCTTTTTCTTGTTTTCAAAGACCTTTTTCAGGTCGTGAATTTCTATCATCAGACCTCCTGATTATTTTCTCGAATGAGAATTTGGAATTATCTGTAAATGAATTAGTCTGCACTTTTTGCGTCAAGGAATATGATACGAATCAAAACTAAACCAATGTCCTTGGATGGATTGATAGCGAGAGATACTGGCAACCTTACAAACCACAGAGAACACAGAGTATTTGAGAATGATAAAATCCTTTGTTACTCATCCCGACTCATCTTTTCAAGCTAAGTCGTGCTTCGAGTCACGAGTCGGTCACGAAGGGAACGACTCGGGATGAAACATCACATTCACCTCAAGAGTCGACTATAAATGTTAAATTTGTATACAATCTAAATATTCAATATCTGCTGTGAAAATTCATAGTATAAAGATGAGAAAATTAATTGACGTCAAATCAGGAACAACCGAAAAATAAATCATGAAAAATAGCAAAATTATTATCTTACTCATCTGCATTTTTATCGTTGCTTGTTGTGGAGATTCAACAGGTCCGCAGGGAAATGGAGAACCGGTACTTTCTATAGATGATTTCTCTCATTTTCACTGCGAACTCTCATGGACTCAAATGAATATTTCCGATTTCGAATTCGATTCTTATAATCTCTATCGCTCAACATCTCCCGGCATATCTTCCGATACAACTGGAGCGGAGTGCGTAACAACCTTCTATGATATCAATCAGCTCGAACACGCTGATAGTCTTCTCGAGGTGGATTCCGGTTACTACTACGCACTTCTTACAAAAATGTTTGAGAGTGTTAAGCTTGATTCAAACCAGTGGAGCAATGAAGTTTTTATACAAACAAAAGAGATCATAAATGCTGAGATCATAAATAATTCCGGACAAACAATGTATGTTGAAGTAAATCAGTCAGATCCTTTTACTAATATGTGGTTAAGCAACATAGGAGATCAATCTCATTGGGTAAGCGGGTTTGATCAAAGTACGTGCGTAACATCGATCCCATCTGGTGATATACTTCATTTCGCATATCCCGAGTATGACCAGAGCACACCTCACGGAGCCCGGATATATCTTGGTGAAGCTGAATTCACCGGAGCGCCTGATCTCGCTACATATGACCACATTTATGATAAAGTTGAAACGGGCTGGATTGCAGTCTGGAACACATCATGTGTCGATTTTGTTGCATTTCCCACTCAGCTATCAGTGAATGGAAATAAGTACGGTTTCCTCAATAATGTCACCCGGACTAATTTGATTGATTCTCTACAAGCGATGCCTTCCCCGTACAAATATCTTATATTCCCACATGGAAGCTCAGACCCGGTCAGGTTCTTCTCTCCCGGTCATTTCTTGAACACTCCTGAAATTCTGGAAGCATGCATCGATTCTGCTCTTCATCTGGGATTGCCCATGCTGGTTGGTACTTCATGGTCATATGGTCCAGACACATACACAAATATCACATACCAACCCCCTGACGGAATGACAGCACTCCACAACAGCGCTGATAACGCAAAAGCAACCAACATCAATACTGTAAACGTATTTGCAAATGCGATCCCGAATACAGGAACAGGCGGACCGAGATTAGCAGCTCTGATCGGCGCAGCCGCAAACAGGGGTGTACTTTATGACTATGACAAGTGGGATAAACCTGAAGCTTATTATAAAGATTCTTCTGATAATGCCGGTCAATATAACTACTATTCAAAGGTGCTACACAGCTTATCCAAAGATGGAAAATGCTACGGCATGGCGTACGATGACTACTACGAACAACTTTCGGGCACAACGGTATATTCAGGTGATTCGGTAGCCATCACAATTCTTCCCTTCAATTAGCATAAGGTCAGGCTTCATCCAAGAACAGTCTGAGTAAAACAAAACAAATAAATTGACGGAAAATTATTTAATTCCAAAAAGTTTTTGGGTAATATCAGAAAATAAAGTCAGGAGCAACAATGAAAAAACGAAAGAAATCCACACAGTTTATACGATCATTTTGTGTTTTGATTAGTTTTCTAATCTTGAGTGTAAGCTTATGTGCTGAAGATGCAGAATACCAGTACAAAGAAACCGAAGAGCTTGTAGAACTCGTGAATGACGCTGTTGTATTGATAGAAGAGAAAGGTAAAGATGTTTTTGCTGAATTTGCAGTTCAGGATTCCAAATGGCGTCATGATGATAAGTATGTGTTTGCTATTGATCCTGAAGGAATGGTATATGCTCATGCCAGCGCTGCTTTAGTTGGCACCAATGTAATAGAGTTGACTGATGTGAACGGAAAACCCTTTATCAAATGGATTTTAATTGAAGTATCCGGTGAAGATAGCAGCGGATGGTCACACTATTTATGGAATATTCCCGGGCAGGATGAACCGACCTGGAAGTCAACTTATGTACAATCTGCAATTGCTCCATCCGGGAAAAAATACATTGCGGGCTGCGGTCTCTACAATATGAAAATGGAAAGAGCTTTTATCGTTGATCAAGTTAATGAAGCTGCTGATATGATCGAGGTCGAGGGAGTTAGTGCTTTCGATGTTTTAAGAGATCCAAAATCCGAATTTATTTTCAATAGCAATTACGTTTTTGTTCTCGATGAAGAAGGAACACTGCTTGTACATCCTGAGATTGAAGGGACAAACCTTTATGATGCTCAGGACGTGAACGGTAAATATTTTATACGGGAAATACTTGAAGTCGGCAGAGAAGATGGCTCCGGTTGGGTGGATTATTGGTGGAGCAAACCCGGTGAAGATAAGACCTCATCTAAATCATCTTATATAAGACAGATCGAAATTGATGGAGATATTTTTGTTGTAGGAGTCGGAGTCTATTTAGAATAGTTAAATATTTATTTCAATCTAATTCACCTTTGTAGTAAGCTGAGCAGTGCTTCGAATTATCTCATAAAAAGCAATTTCTTAACTATTTTATGCTCCACTGACTTTAAGACATAGAAATAAATTCCGTTGGCTACTTCATGTTTTTGTTTGTCTGTCCCATTCCAGCTAACAGCATGAAATCCTGCCTGGATTTCATTATTGAATATAGTTTTCACTTTCTGCCCTTTTATATTATAGATCTCAACCGTTGCTTTCTGGCTGTACGGCAGATAAAATGAAATTGTCGTTTCATCTCTAAAAGGATTTGGAAAGTTTTTCATAAGAGTAATGGAATTTTCTTCAGGAATTTCTTCATCAACCGCATATATGGGCGCTCCGTATTCATAGCAGCCCATGTCCACTATATTCTCTCCCGAACCTCCATCCCAGATACGAATATGCCCTTCAAGGTCTGTATCGACCTGCACATAACTATTTTTACCTACATCTATGCAAGGTGAAAGTTCATCGAGATGATAATTTTGCGTTGTCACGTCCACAAAAAGCGGATCAGCAGAAATATTTCCCTGTCCACTCCAGAATGTGGTTACATCTGAATACGCAATATTAATCTTTGTAGAATCAACTGCCCATATATCGGACGGTTGATTATTCCAGAGAATGGTGTTATAGACAGCCATCTGGTTTGAGCCAAGATGACTGATTCCGCCCCCTTGTGTGCTTACGACATTATCGGCAATTGTCGAATTGATAACTGCTGCCACTCCATCATTCACATAAAGCGCACCGCCTTTTGAATTAGTTTCCATACTGGAATTTCCATAGAAAAGACTATTATCTATCATGATCAAAGACCCTGTCCCTATATAAAAACCTGCACCGACAGCTGCTTCATTGAATCCGATCTCACAGTGAGTGATATCAACATATGAATCAACCATTTTGAGTGCACCACCACTTATGGCAGTATTAAACATGAAAAAGCAGGAATCAATAAGCACATCCTGACAGCCATCAGTGTACATCCCACCTCCACTGCTTGCTGCCTGGCATCCATTGAACTGTGAATATTTTACCTGCATTGAGAAGATATCCTCTGCATAAACACCAGCTCCTTCCCCTACCGTGAAAACGGTACAATCATCAAAATTGCAATTCCGAATATCAACAGTATTGGCCATATTCAAGAATACTGCCCCGCCAGAGAGGTCGTTGCTCTGGCAATAGGTGAAATTTGAATTCTGAATGTATACCTCCTCGAACAATTCGATGTACAATGCGCCGCCTTCATCTGCATTACAATTTTCAAAAATGCAATCTTTGACCTCTATTGAAGTGCCCCCAACGGCCCAAATCGCACCCCCATCATAATTTGAAGAACACTCATTAAAATAACAATTCAAAAACGTAGCAGATCCATTTGTGCTGATAGCTCCACCATACCCGGAATGATAACAAGATGAAAAAGTAATTTCTTCGATGGTGATCCCATTCTTAAAACCACACATTAAAGCAGGAGAAATCGAATTACCATCTATGATACAGTTCTCATAACCATTCTCTGACAGAATTGTAATATTATCCTTGGGAATAACCAGATTAGTATTCATTGAGCCCTCATACACTCCATCCGCTATCACAAGACTGTCCCCTGCATTCAAAACATCGAGCGCTTCAGCAATTGTGGTGAAATCACCGGTGCCATCAGGATTTACATACACTGTCTTTGTCGTATCAGGTGAGACATGTATGAAATCTACTTTTTTGATCGTCGAAGTAATCCCGAATTGATCCGTAACACGTAATATTACAGTTCTTAATCCATCTTCTGCAAAGATATGTTCTGGATTTGCTTGATCAGAAAAATAACCATCGCAAAAATCCCAATTCCAAGTTATGATCGGACCGGTTTCTGCATAACTGCGATCGGTGAACTGTACCGTAAATGGCTCTTGCCCGTAAAAGTTGTCTGCAACAAATTCTGCACGTACAGGACAGTTGTTTGTAAAGACTATCACGTCATCAATATACACGCCTTCAGCAATGTCTTCATCATCGCTGACAAAACGGAAGCGGAGTTGAATTTCAGTTCCGGGAGGTATAAATGATAGCTCATATTCATATTCCAGCCAGCCATTTTTTGTGGTAAGAACTGGAAGCGCACCCCCACTACCTATAAAATCCATACTTATCCATCCTGCTCCATCAAATACTTCTACGTAAATGCCGTCCACTCCATAGTTTGTAAACTCATACCAGCACCAGAAAGAGAGAGTCGGACTTGTTCCGATTGTAAACGGAATTGATTCGAGCACTTCCTGGACTTCATCAGGATAATATGTCGAATCCTCAATCCCACAATACCAGCTATGATCTCCGGATACTGCCTTGCGATCTGTGAAATGCCACAGGTCATCGGTGCCCCAATGCGTCCATTTATCAGAACCGGATTCCATATCATCCGAGAAACCTGTTTCGCCAATGGTAAGATTGAATGTATCGACACAGGTAAAACCTAGACTGTCGGTAAATGTTAATTCGAGATCGGCAAATGCCGGAGGTGTGCATGAAGATTTAATGCTCAAAGTTATGGTCACTTCCACACAATTCTGTGAAGGAACATCACCTACCTGCCAGATGCAATATGGAATTTCAACATACGGACTGTCTGAGCTAACATCAAGCTGGGTATTATTCGATTTTTGCAAACCGGAATTTTTTACAATCAGTTCAATATCAACTTCTTCTCCCAGTTCGGGAATACCGTTCCCATTCCCATTTGTTGAATCAAATACCTGATGATAAATATAATCAAACTTCGGTATAGCTCCTATTATCGAAATCGTGCCGTCCCAAAAACCAGTTGAATCATCTGTGATCGAATAATGCAGAGGAATTACTTCGCTGTTTACTAAATCCGGTGATACCTCGAAAGCAAAGACATTTTCTTCAAAGATGCCTGTCATTGGATCGAGATATGAAATATAATGAGTGCTGTCTATGAGTGTGATAAGACCGCTATTGGTTGTGAGAATTATTTCAACATTTTGTACTGGCATCTGCCCGAAATTATGGAATCCTGCATCCACACTCACATTCGTTCCGGGTATCACATAGCCATGTATGGAATTATTAGTTGTGTAGGAATCGATCATCACATAGGGCTGATCTGAGATGACTTTTATAGTATCTTGAAAGGGCAAAAAATCATGAGCTGTAACTGTCACTATAAAATCATTGATAATATTTCCTGTAAAGACAGGAAAAAGCACTTCACCCTGAAAATCGGTATATGCTACTTTATAGACGTCATCGTCCTGCATTATACAGACTAGCGCATTATTGAGTGGATCAAGTCCATCACTTACTGTGATCTGTACATCACAATTCTCAACTGTAATACTGTCTGGATGCGTTACGACAAGGTTCTGCGGAAGATCAGTCCAGATGGGCATTTCCGGCTCGCCAAGCAGATTGGTCTGGTACTCGCACCAGCGAAAAACATTTTCATTCCTCGAATAGGGCACATATACGGATTTTGCCATCGCAAGTGTCGAACCGATATTATAAATTTCTTCCTGAAAAAGCTGCTTATAAAATTCTTGATCGAAGGTATCCGAATAACCGTAAAGCGGATTGCCGGGACTTCCCCAGCCATAGCGTGAATTTCCAATAAAAGCAACTCCACCGCCGTTGGGATTATTTATCCAATGTTCGGCGATGCAATTGTAATCAAAAGCAGCAGGCCAGCACCCGATCGTGTACCAGATCGAAAAAGCCGGAGCATTTGTCAATTCATCCATATCACTATTGTTGAGATGGCCAGAACCTAATGACATAGACGAATACCCGGCATGCCCGCAGTGATTGATAATATGCTTGCCCTCATTGAGATTTATCATCGCATTATCATAATTATTATTTCCCAAAGATTCGTATAATTTTGTGATAGGATCGAATCTGTCAGGCACATATGAATCATCGATAAAGTTCTTACTCACACCCGAGTCTGTGTAAGGATCATCCCACAATACTTGAGCAAGGAACATCATATCGGTTTGGTAACCGACTGGCGGATTTTTTTCATACGTGAGAATCTTATCAACGAAAGCTGCTGCTTCAGCACTGCTTTCTACAGAAACTCGTCCAACGAATACATCAGGATACATATCGATATTGTCTTCGAGTTCACCATATATTTGGTTGCCATTGTCATCCCACGTGCCGTCAAGGTCGGAAAAATAGAGATCGCATGGCAAAAAATTATGCCAGTATGAGCTATATTCACAATCGAATGCAAAGGCTTCTCTATAAGGAACAAAATTTGTATCTCCACCAAGTAAAATCCACAAAGTGCCGTGGTTTTGGTAATAATCCTTTATGAAGTTCCTCACTTTCTCAGCGTTATCGGCTCCATCATAATTGTCATAAATATAGAAAGTTGAGATAATTGTTGCACTGATACCTTTTTGTGTTTTCCAATCTGCAAGGGGCTGAAATTCTCCTTCAAAATTATCCGCTGTGATGATCACATATTCATAGATGTCATTTCTTATATCTTTATGAACGATGTGAGGATCATGCAGTTCACTTATATTATTAATGACCTTTGATATTTGATCGCGCAGGAAAGTTTGAGCTGTTTTACTTCTTTGATTTATTTCGATGCTGCTCTTTTTGCTTTTAGTATATTTCAACTCTATTTGGAGTTCTGAGATAAAAAATAACTTTTTATTCAACGCATCATACTGAAAAGGACTCACCAAGATCGAGCCAAGATGGTATCCGGAAAGAAAACCCGATTTTGTTATGTGCGCAATATGTTCGGGAAACATTGTTGATTTTCCGTAAATTGCGGGATCGGCACCCAAAAATTCCACGGGAGATTCATCAGACAATGCCTTTGGCTTTTGCACAGGATAGAGTAAGAACTCACTTTTTAATGCCTTCACCTCTTTATGAATGATCTTTACTTCACTGATTTCTTTCTCTTGTGGAATCGAGAGTGTGATCATTTTCAAAGGAAGCTGCGGCTCACCTAATCCAGAAGTAAATACATAGTTATTATTCTGCGGAGGATTGATCACATCATAGATATTTTGCTTTGTGAATGTAAAATCTTCCAACGAAAAGGTGAGTGTGATCGACTCTGTTTCAGCAAGAAGAGCTGTAGATAAAAAACACAAAATTAAAATGCAGATTATT
>JAVCDK010000094.1 GCA_030765865.1 Candidatus Celaenobacter antarcticus
GGAAGTCCGGTAACTGTGCATATTTCTCCGAAATGCGGTTCTCTTACAATTCGAATAATACTACCAATTTTTAATCCAGAGATCTCTTTCTTTTTTGCTTTTAGCTCTTCTTTTTTGAAGGGAATTGGTATTATGATCTCAGGTCTCATCACACCGGCTCGAATCTGTGTTTTGCCATGCATGGAAACTTTATAGCCCTCGAATTCTTTCAATATTTCGAAAGTCTTTGCAGCCATTTTGATAGGACCGAATCCTTCTGTAAGAACGATTGTCAAACCGATCTCTTCATGCCCTGTAATTGCCACACCGATATCATAACCCAGCATATCCTTAAGATCCTGATCGTCGATACCGCCGATAATAATACCTTTAGCATTGACCTGAATAGCTTTTTTAATAGCTGGTAAACGTACAATAGTACCACCTACAATGATTTTATCTTTGCATGAATTATCTATCTGCTCAGGCATAAGTTCAGAATCAGGAGCATCAACGAGAACTTTAATTTCACCGGTTATCTCACCGCCAATACCAAAGATTCCCTGAATATATGCAGATTTGTTTTCGACCACAACACCTTCATTTTCATATACTTTGCTGACCACACCATCAATGAAAGCTTTCACGGTTATTGGGACTGGTGGCTCACGAAGAAGAACCTGCCCTGTGATACTTGAGATATTTTCTATCGAACCGGTGATAGGAGATTTCACTATATTTTTGAAAAGACCGAATACGCTCTTGTTCATTGCAAGGGTTTCGTTTTTTTTGATCTTTTCGCCTTCCTTTTTCCGCATTTTGGATAGAACATCAGAAGGGGGAACGCCGAGTTTATTGCCAATATTAATTGCAATAACGTCACCTGGCAAGTCGGTTTTTGCAACATTGTCTTCTGCGGTAACCTTATCGCCAACTTTTACAACAACATCACCTTTGAGAGGAAGAATTCTGTCTTTTCTCAGTATAATACTTTTTGTTATTGTCAATCCGGGAGTATATGCTTGTGCCATGTGAACCTCCTATGATAACCAATTTTCGGGATAGACTTCCATAGCCATCATCCACTTTTTCAACGATTGTACGCGTGCTGCATTATCTTCTGGAATATGAGCAGTCATTGTTTCTTTTTTCAATTTCTCATCGAAATAAAACTCTCTTCCACGAGTATCAATAATAATACCAACAACTCCGCCGGAAATCGTGGTTTCAACTTCATTGTTCTTACCCATGCCAAGATCAAGCCCGCTCATAGGTTTCAATGTTGCTTTTGCTTTCTCGTCAACTCCAAGATCCAGTTTGATCATCTCACCAAATGGTATATTCTCTTCGAATATCTCTCCATTCGGCAATTCAATCTTCGCACTTAGAGCAGTTTTGCCTTGTTTATACTTTCCTTTTGGAGCGATGCAGGTTCCAAGATGAATGAGACAGTCTTTCGTAAACACTTCTGTTGCTGCCTTTTCGCTGATACTTGCCAGAACACCAAGCTGGGGCATCATGAATATACTATCAACAGCAAGGCGCGTGATACCTTCCGGAAGAAATGCGTCGATCATCATCATTGCAGACTGATTTCTGCGAGGAGCATGAGACATCACACCACCACTGCCAACCAATATATCGAGAGTCATCATATTTACAATTGTTTCACCTGATGTTGATTGAGAGAATGCCTCAGAAATTTCTCTTTCTCTTTGAGTTCCTTTAAGGGTGACGGCAAATTCTTTATGCTGTTCAAAGGCAAGGCGAAGTGCTTCTTTTGCAATCGCCTGTTCAAGCATTAATTCTTCGGCAAGGAAAGGGATTGTAGTAGGTCTGATCATCTTATTTTTGATCATGTTGCGTAGTTGAGTTTCCGGAATATCAAAAGGAACCCAACGCAAAATGTTCTTGATACCTGTTGAAGCAAGCACATTGGAAATACTGTAACTCATTCCCAGATTTGCACTTACTGTCCTGTTGAACACCTGAGCGTCTGTAAAGACAGAGAATATGTCAGTTGTTGCTCCGCCGATATCCACACCCACAACTTCGATATTTTCGAGTCGTGCAATTGTCTGCATGATATTTCCGACAGCTCCAGGTGTAGGCATGATAGGTACCTCTTCAAGTTTTCCATTCTCTTTTATTGCTCTTGTCCAGGACATAAGTTTTTTATATCCGGGTGCTTGAGCCATAACATGTTCCATAAAGAGATCATGGATTTTATCGCGTGCAGGCCCAAGATTTTCTCTTTCAAGCACAGGACGAATGTTGTCTGTTATTATAAGATCGACTTTGTTTCCCAGTGTTTCTTTCACTGCTTCGCGAGCATCTTTGTTACCTGCATAAATAACAGGCAGCTTATACTCTGATCCGAGACGTGGTTTGGGATCTGCAGCAGCAATGATCTCGGCAAGTTCAACCACATGCTTGGTCGTTCCACCATCAATTCCTCCGGAGAGAAGTATCATGTCGGGACGCAGGTGCCGAATACGCTCGATCCTTTGGTGTGGTAGACGTTTGTCATTGCTCGCTAGCACATCCATAACAATTGCGCCTGCACCAAGAGCAGCACGCTCTGCGCTTTCACCGGTCATGCTTTTTACCACACCGGCAACCATCATCTGAAGTCCACCACCGGCACTACTGGTCGAAACATATGCATCAACACCCTTCTCGCCATCCTGGGGCACTTCGATCGTTTCATCTTTTATGATAGACCGGTCTTTTTCTCCTCGAATGTGCACGAGATCTTGAACCTCTTCGACAGCATTCAGCACACCTTTTGTCACGTCATCGAATGGTGCTTCCACCGTCGTGGGAGCTTCACCTCGCACGATCAAACGATATTCATTATCAATTTTTTTAATTAATATGGCTTTCGTCGTTGTACTACCACAGTCAGTAGCCAATATTGAACCTAGCTCTTTTGCCATATTTCCTCCGATTTATTTCACTTTATTTTTTAATATTTTTTTCTTCTTTTTCAATTCTTTTGCCTTTTTCTTTTCAGCTTTCAGCTTTCTATGGAAGTCTGCATCCATCTCGTCAATCTTATCAACAAGATATTTTACATTATCTCTATTCTCCAAAGAACATGCAAATTTTTGATATTCTTTGGGCTTAAAAATAAGCTCTGCAAAAGGAGCGATCATGTATAGGATCTGACTCGCAATAAAGTTCAAGGGTTTGAGTGATTCTATCAACAAAATTGCGGCAGAACCCATTCGTCTTTCGGCAATGAATTTTGCAGTCCTGTCCATTAATTCATGGGCATCGTTTTTTGAAACTTCTACAATAACATCCATATTACTTCACGCTCGCGCTAATGTGCATATGTAAATATGCTTCGCAAGATTTTCCTTTAATAAAAGTACGATTGATTTCATTGTTGATCCAGTTGTCAAAACATCGTCAACTAATAATAAAGATTTATTTTTAATAGTACCAAAATTTTCTAACTTAAATGCATTAGCAACATTTTTTTCACGCTCATGCTTTTTTAATCGTGTCTGTGTTTGCGTGAATTTTTCTCTGGTCAGCACATTCTTTAAAATTGGGATATTCAACTTCACTGATATAGCTTTTGCAATTATTTCAGATTGATTGAATCCACGAAATCTCTTCTTTGTTTTATGAAGTGGAACAGGGATGATATAATCAGTTTCAGAAATAAAGGAGTATGTCGAGATGATCTCGGCAAGTTTATATCCAAGAAAAGTACCGATCTTTTTGAATTCATTATATTTGAAATGATGTATCATTCTTTGAATTGGAAGGTTAAAAGAATATGCGCACACAACTTCATCAAAAGGATATTCCTTTTTGCATTCTTCGCAAATGAGACTTCCTAAAGTATCTTTGTTACAAAAAACACATAAGTTTTCCTTAACACGAACAAGCTCATCCGAGCATTTTTCGCAAAGGATTGCCGAATCCTCAATTCGTTTATTACAGGAAAAACACTGAGGTGGAAAGAAAAGATTGGAAAGTGCGCTCGCCACATTCATTTCTCAATAAATTCCTTTATGGAAAGGAAAATCTGCTGTCCATCTGTAACACCACACACAGGATCAGAAGTCCGTTCGGGATGCGGCATCATGCCGAGGACATTGCCTTTTTTATTAACTATGCCTGCAATATTGAGAAGCGATCCATTGGGATTTGAGATGTCATTCACAAGTCCTTCTTTATCGCAATACTGAAAGACAATCTGCCGATTATCTTGCAATGATCTCAATCCGTTTTCATCAATAAAATAGTTTCCTTCATTATGAGCAATTGGGATATCGAGAATCCGATCTTGTTCAATATTAAGAGTAAAAGGTGTTGAAATATTTACCGCTTTTACATATTGATGCTTGCAGATGAAAAGCAGGGACTTATTCTGCAGAAGCGCACCAGGAAGCAGTTTGGTTTCCGTAAGCACCTGAAATCCATTGCAGATGCCTATTACAAGTCCACCCTTATTAGCAAAAGAAATAACTTCCTTCATAATTGGACTGAATTTTGCGATTGCACCTGCACGAAGATAATCTCCGTAAGAAAATCCGCCGGGTATGATAATGCAATCCGGATCATTTAATGATGTATCCTTATGCCATACATACTCGACATCATCGCCCATGAGATTTTTTGCCACAAAATATGCATCATAATCACAGTTTGAGCCCGGAAATATTATTATATTATACTTCATATATTTTTTTCTAATTTACTAAACTGAACAAGCCAGAAACAAATAGGAAATATTAATCATTAATAAAGCCAACAATTTCTAAATCCGAATTCCTAATGTCAAATAAAATGACGAAGCCCAAATGTTAAATCATGCCCAAACAAAATATCCGAACACTAATCCTTTTATACTTGGTATTTGAAATTTATTAGAAATTTGATATTTGAAATTAGTCATTTAACTGATTTTATAAAAAGATTTCCACACATGCAAAACATTATACAAATTTTATTAATAAGATACTGACTTGCAATATATTATATTATTCGTTATGAATATCGTAACGATAGGTTTCAATATTCGGGTTTGCCAGAACTTTGTCGCAGATCTCATCAATTTCTTTTGATATATCGGCATTTTTTTTAGCATCAATGCTTACTTCGAACATCTTGCTTGCGCGAACTTCGGTTACATTATTATAACCTAGTGTGTGCAGCGCATTCATTATAACTTTACCTTGCGGATCAAGGACTTGAGGTTTGAGTGTAACATATATTGTTGCTTTTCGCACATTTACTCCTACATATTAATAATTTTAACCACGAAAATCACGAAAATGGTATTTAAAAAAATTATTTCATAAAACTTCATTTTATTAATTTTGTTTATTTTGTTTGTAACGGTGTCTTGTCGGGGCTTATCCGCCTGTTGATGGAGAAGACTGAAGTGCAGTGAAGAAGTGTGGTTCATCATATTTCTTTTATATATTAAAAACTCTTAAAAATATCGAATCAACATTATTGGTGAATTTATCTAAACTAAATATAGAGTTTATTTCGTCGTCATTCAAAATGGAGGTGAACACCTCGTTTTTTTTCAAAATATCTTGAAAATTTTCTTTTGTGTCCCAGCATTCCATTGCAGCTTTCTGTACGATCTTATATGCTTTTTCTCTTGAGATACCTTTTTGGGCAAGAGCAAGAAGCACGGACTGGCTATAGATCAGCCCATTTGTAAGATTTACATTTCCCATCATCTTTTCGGGAAACACAATAAGATTCTCAATAAGCGCAATCGTTTTAAGAAGCAAATAATGTATAAGCGACGTTGAGTCCGGAATGATAATTCTTTCAGCAGAAGAATGGCTGATATCCCGTTCATGCCAGAGTGCGTTATTTTCGAATGCTGTCATAGCATTACTGCGCAGGATACGAGCAAGACCGCAGATTCGCTCGGCAATGATAGGATTTTTCTTGTGAGGCATTGCAGAAGAACCCTTTTGTTCTTTCGAGAAATTCTCCTCCACTTCATGAACTTCTGTACGCTGGAGGTGTCGTATTTCAAGGGCGATTTTCTCAAGTGTGCTTCCGATGATCGCGATGGATGACAGGTATTCCGCATACCGGTCTCGTTGAATGACCTGGGTGGAAATGTTTACCGGTTTCAGTCCAAGCTTTTTGCATACATAGGTTTCCACTTCAATTGGAAGATGTGCATAATTGCCGACTGCTCCGGATATCTGCCCTACAGAGATCATTTCAATTGCTCTCTGCCAGCGAATGAGATTTCTGTGCATTTCATCATACCAGAGTGCAAGCTTAAGCCCGAAAGTTGTCGGCTCTGCATGAATGCCGTGGGAGCGCCCGATACAAAGCATGTCTTTATACTTATAGGCACTTTCTTTTAGAACATTCATACAAGTTTTGATCGAAGCAAGAATTATCTCTCCTGCCTGTTTCATCAGAATGGAATTTGCTGTATCGATCACATCGGAGGAAGTCATACCAAGATGGATATAACGTGCTGAGGGTCCCACATATTCTGCAACATTTGTCAGAAATGCAATCACGTCATGATGAACTTTATTCTCAATGTCGTTTATCTCTGAAACTTTAAACTGCACTTTTTGTTGAATATTCTTCAGATCAGCATCGGGAACCAAGCCAAGTTTGTTCATTGCTTCAGTTGCTGCGATCTCGACATTCAGCCAGGTTTCAAACTTATTTTCCAGACTCCATAAATGAGTCATTACCGGTAACGTATATCGTTCTATCATACTTCCTCTATTCATCCTCTATTATTTCTATCGGTATAGTGAGATCAATCTCGTTTGCTTCGATCTGCACATTTGCAGGCACTTCGAAATCAAATATGCTGTCCGAATAGTTGGGGAAATCCCATTTATCTATCTCGAGTGTGATTATTTCAATTTTGTTCTGGAGCACTGTGATCTGATATGGTAGATTTTTTTTGTATTTGGAGAACTGAATACGGATTTCGCGTATCTGAATAACTTCAAGATGAAATTTTTTATCAAAGATGTAATACACGCCATTGAATGGTGAGATCATGTAATATCCGAAATTTTCTACTACATCATAGCTGCCGGCAATACCCTGAACATTTACGAGCGAATCTACGGGTATTAAACGAGTTATCGTAAGCCGCTTCTGGTCGGGAATGAACACATTAACAAAATTATTCTGAAGAATGATCTGAGCTTTGGGGGCAGGTGAGAGACCTAAAATGCCGCCTGAGAATACATCAATTCGTACTTTTAAATCCTTTTTTCGTAGAAGGAAATTGGTCTTTATTTCAAAGCCGTTATAGTTGATATTTGCCAAACCTTCTGCCTTACATTCTTTCAAATAACTAAGATTTTCAATAATCTTATTTTGAATCTCAAATGTATTGTACTTGCCGGATTTCACAGAACTGCAACCGAGAAGAGCAATTAAGGATAGAATTCCGATAATATATTTATTCATTTGATCCTTTTAATTTTCATTTTATAAATATAACGAAAAAACTGAATATCCAAATTACCTACTTGATTCTTCAAATTACTAATTATTCTCTTCATTTTCGTTGATCTCGGGCACTCGTTTTTTCCTAAAAATCGAGATATAGCCGATTATTCCTGCGATCATCATGAACGAACTCATAATTTGCCCCATTGTCATAAAGCCGATGAGATGGCCAAGTTGAGCATCAGGTTCGCGCACAAATTCCACAAGAAACCTGAAGAGTCCATAAAAAAAGATGAAGCTCCAAAATACAAATCCTTTTCGCACATTCTTTTTTATGAGGGTAAATAATATGATGAAAAGCAAAATGCCTTCGAGAAATAATTCATAGAGTTGAGATGGATGTCTTGCAACCTGCTCTCCAGGGAAAAGCATACCCCATGGGAGGTTGGTCGCTCTTCCGTAAAGCTCCGCATTAATGAAATTTCCAAGTCTTCCAAGCGCCAGTCCTATCGGTGCGACCACGACAGTCGGATCAGCTAATTTATAAAAATCATAATGATATTTTCTGCAGAACTCATATCCGAATAAAATCGTTGCGATCATTCCGCCGTGGAATGACATTCCTCCATGCCAGACAGCAAAAATTTCAAGAGGATTTCGAAATATTTCCTGGAAATTATAAAAAAGCATGTAGCCAAGTCTGCCACCAATAATGACCCCAAGTATGAGGTAAAAAAACAGGTTTTCAAAATCGGATTTTTTAATATAGACTTCACGTTCCTTGTAGAGTCTTTTCAAGAGGAAATATCCAATAACAAAGGAGATAATGTACATCAGTGCATACCATCTTATCTCGAAAGGTCCAATAGCGAGAGATCCGATCGAAAATTCAGGTATGGTTGCAAGTGACGGATTTATTTCAGGGTAAGGTATCATGATACTGAATCCATTTTTTGTTGTATGGCATTATACCAGAGGTCATATAACTCGTTAATTTCGCAGGAAATAATGTCATTTATTTGAAATGTCTTATCAGCAACTTTTCCAAGTATTTGATAGGGTGCATTATTTTTATTTATTACTTGAATAAGTGAAGGAACATCTTTTTCTTCGAGAGATACTATGATTCGTGAATGGGCTTCTCCAAAAAGTTCGATGTCAGGGCGATAGGTATAATTCATTTCAATTTTGGCACCGAGTAATCCTTCAGGATTGAAGCAGCTTTCCGCCAATGTTAATGCAAGTCCACCTTCCGAGCAATCATGAGCAGATTTTATGATGCCTTCTCTAATAGCTTCAAAGCATATATCCTGAATTTTCTTTTCATGTTCCAGATCAACTTTGGGTGCATACCCAGCGATTGTATCGTACTCAACTGCGAGATATTCTGATCCGCCAATTATATTGCAGGATTTTCCCAGCAGGACGATCACGTCTCCAATAGCTTTAAAATATTGAGTTGTGGCTAAGTTCATATCTTCTAATAATCCTATCATCCCGATAGTTGGAGTCGGATACACTGCGCTTTTTACGGTCTCATTATAAAAACTCACATTGCCGCCGGTCACAGGAGTTTTGAAGAATCTACACGCATCCCCCATGCCGCGAATGCATTCTGAGAATGTCCAGTACATTTCCTTTTTATATGGATTTCCAAAATTAAGGCAATTCGTGATAGCAAGAGGTTTTCCGCCTGAGCATACAATATTTCTGGCAGCTTCTGCAACAGCTCCTTTTGCACCTTCGTAGGGATTGAGATAACAATATTTTCCATTGCAGTCTGTGGTCATAGCAAGCGCTTTATTCGTGCCTTTTATTCTTACAACCGCTGCATCCGATCCGGGCTCTACAACAGAATTGATTCTTACCATATGATCATATTGGGTATATAAATAATTCTTGCTGGCTATGTTTGGAGAAGAGAGTAGTTTTTTCAAAACGTCATTATAATCTTTGGGTTCTTCTATACTATCTGGATCAAAGGAATGCACATTCTCAAGATAGGATGGATATTGAGTTTCCCTCACATATACAGGCGCTTCACCACCAAGCACAAGAGTCTGGACAGGAATATCTGCAACAACAATTCCATTTTCTCGTACTCGTAAATTTCCGTCTTCTGTCACCTCACCAATCTTAACGACATGCAGATCCCATTTTTCATAGACCTCTTGCACTTTTCCGAAGTTTTTCGGCTCGATAACCAGCAGCATACGTTCCTGTGATTCGGAAAGCATGATCTCGTAGGGCGTCATCCCGCTTTCTCTCTTGGGAACGAGTGATACATCGATATCAACACCGGTTCCTGCTTTTGCAGCCATCTCTGCAGATGAGCAGGTCAGACCTGCTGCTCCCATATCCTGGATGCCCACTACAAGGTTTTGCTTAATTACATCGAGTGTAGCTTCGAGGAGCAGTTTTTCCATGAATGGGTCCCCTACCTGCACAGAGGTTCTTTTTTCAGCGGATTCCTCAGTAAGTTCCACAGATGCAAAGGTTGCGCCGTGAATACCGTCCCTTCCTGTGGAAGAACCGACATACAGTACATAATTTCCAACACCGTAGGCAGCAGCAGTTGCAATATTTTCATGTTTGAGAATCCCTACAGTCATTGCATTCACAAGCGGATTTCCCTCGTAGCTGTCATCGAAATATATTTCTCCGCCTACTGTAGGAATGCCCATGCAGTTGCCGTAGTCAGCGATGCCCTTTACCACACCTTTGAGAAGATGTTTTACTTTGGGATTTTCCAGAGAACCAAAACGGAGTGAGTTCAGCGAAGCGATCGGTCGAGCGCCCATTGTGAATACATCTCTCAGGATACCTCCTACTCCTGTAGCTGCCCCTTGATAGGGTTCCAGTGCAGAAGGATGATTATGGCTTTCGATCTTAAAAGCAACTGCAAGCCCGTCTCCGATATCGACTACACCAGCATTTTCTTCGCCGGCATCTTTCAGAAGGCAT
>JAVCDK010000155.1 GCA_030765865.1 Candidatus Celaenobacter antarcticus
TTTACTACATCGAAACACTCCTTTTCAGGACATTATTCCGAACGATTAATCTTTTTTCGCTCCCTGCTGCGCGCCGTATCGGTCATACACTTGGACTGCTCAACTTTCATATAGTAAAAGTGCGGTGTGCCGTTGTGAAAAGACAACTGGAAGAAGCATTTCCTGCTAAATCCGAAAAAGAGATTTATAGACTCGTTCGTGAAATAAATATCTCATTTGGATATACTGCTGTAGAATTCTGCTGGTTTTCTCCCAAACGCCCGGAAACCTTTAAGCGATTCATAGAGTTTAGTGGATTGGAGAATCTAAACGAATCTCTCGCACATAATAAGGGATGCATAGTTTTCACGGGGCATTTCGGGAACTGGGAGCTGGCTGCACAGCTTTTGGGTAATCTCACAAAACGTGTATATGCTGTTGCAAAGAAGCAGAAAAATCCATTTTTCAATAATTTTGTGAACAACATGCGCGAATCAAACTTTGTGCATTTAATCCCTATGAAAATCGCTTTTCGGGGAATTGTAACTGCGATCAAAGAGAACAGGGTTATTCTTATGCTTGGAGATCAGAAAGCAGGAAAGACCGGTGTTCCGGCAAACTTCTTTGGCATGTCTGCTCAGACAAATCCGGGAACCGCAAAGATCTCCCTGAAATATCAAGTGCCTGTTCTTTTTACTGTGTGTTACCGCAGGCGTGACGGAATCTACGTTATCCAGTTCGAACCGCCAATTTATCCTGAAATACAAAATTCCTTTGATGAAGCCGTGCTCGAATACACACAATTGTTCACCTCGAAACTCGAAAGATGGGTGAGAAAGTATCCCAAACAGTGGTTCTGGTTTCACCGAAGATGGAGAGTTTAAAATACAAGAAAGATCAGCTTAAGGAGTCATAATGAATTTTTGGAAAAGTATCATTTTATTTTTAATTATATTTACCATGACCCTCGCACTTTTATCCGCTGATGAAAACGCTCTCATCGGAGAATGGGAGGGCTCGATTGAAGTGCCCGGACAAGAATTAGAAATCGTTATCGAATTCCTCTTTGAAGTCGATCAACTAGTTGGATTTATTGATATTCCCCTTCAACAGGCGATCGATCTTCCGCTTAAAAATATTACTATTGAAAAATCTAATATAACTTTTGCTATTAAAGATGTTCCGGGTGAACCGACATTTAACGGATTTTTATCAGAAGACGGCAGCACAATAAGTGGTGAATTTACTCAGGGTGGCAGCACCTTTACATTTTTTCTTATCAAGAAATCTGAGCAGGAAAAGCTGTATGAGGCAGCAAAATTGGAGGAGAAACTTCAAGCGATCAGAGCCTTTATAGATTCCACAATGTCGCAGTGGCATGTGGCAGGATTGTCTGTGGCAGTCGTGAAAGATAATGATATCCTTATGACAGAAGGGTTTGGCTATCGGGATGTGGAAAAAGAGTTGCCTGTTACATCAAAAACACTCTTTGCTATTGGATCTTCTTCAAAGGCATTTACTGCATTTTCCGTCGGACTCCTCGTTGATGAAGGGCTTATTGACTGGGACACTCCCGTAATAGAATATATGCCGGATTTCAAAATGTATGATGAATTCGCCACGCAGGAAATGACTCCCATCGATCTACTGACACATCGTTCCGGGCTGCCGCGACACGACCTGATGTGGTATGGTGCTTATTTTTCTCGTGAAGAAATGTATGATCGCCTCCGTTATCTCGAACCCAACAAACCTTTCCGCTATACTTTCCAATACCAGAACCTCATGTATATGACTGCCGGTTTGATGGTCGGCAGATTGACCAACAGCACCTGGGAAGATGTAGTTCATGATAGGATATTTGTGCCACTTGGCATGAATAACAGCAACTTCTCTGTTGATGCTTCTCAGAATTCTGACGATTTTTCCCTGCCATATCAAGTAGATGAAAACGACGAGATCGCAAAAATGGACTTTATGAACATTTCTGCGGTCGGTCCTGCCGGCTCGATCAACTCCTGTGCCGATGACATGGTTCAATGGGTCAGAATGTTCCTCAACAAAGGAAAAGTCGATGATACTCAGATCATGCTCGAAGCAACAGTCGAAAACCTCATCACGCCCCACATGTTCATTGGTGGCGAAAGCTCGAGCGAAGAGCTTACATATCGCGCTTACGGATTGGGCTGGTTCATCCTCACTTATCGAGGACATCCGTACGTGCAGCATGGAGGAAATATTGATGGGTTCACCGCACTTGTAAACCTGCTTCCCGACGACAATCTTGGCGTGGTGATCTTAACCAATCAGAACAACTCCAGCTATACAAGCACTGCGAGTTATTATATAATTGATCAGCTTCTTGACCTCGAACCCGTGGACTGGCACGGGAGAAACCTTGGGCAGAAGGAGACCCTTGCTGAGATTGAAAAAGTATCCGAAACAATAGAAAGAGTCGAAGGAACCAACCCTTCTCACGATCTTGAAGATTACGTTGGGGTTTATGAAAATCCGGGGTATGGCACCATTCAGATCGAACGGAATGATAAAGAGCTTTACATGGTGTATCACTCCTTTGCAAGTCCTCTCGAGCACTGGCATTATGATATCTTTAAACCGACAGAGGGTCTGCCTGCAAAATCCAATATTCTCCTTGAATTCCATACAAATCTACAGGGAGACATCTTTAGATTAACAGCCCCTTTTGAATCATCTGTTTCACCAATCGTCTTTGAGAAGCTCCCACCGGAAAAAATGTCTGATCCTGTATATCTTCTGCAATTTGCGGGTACATATAAATTAGCTGAAATAAAAGTATCAGTTGAACTCAACAAATCAGGTTTGCTTATGCTCACTTATCCAGGACAACCAGCGTATGAGCTTCATCCTTATGCTGATAATAAATTTCATATAGGCGATCTCGAAAATTACTATGTGAAGTTCCATATCGATAAAAAAAGTGTGACTGGAATGTCATTCATTCAACCCAATGGTATTATAAACGCGGAAAGGGTTGAAGAAAGCGAATAACATCTCTTGGAATATACGACACCATCGTATATTTTAGGTTATTATTATACGATCACATCGTATAGTTTCTTTTATTTAAAAATATAGTGTACCTCAATAGCTCTAATACCCAAAGATTCAAAAAGATAGATTAAAACCTATTCCTGAATCCAATGAGATGGGAATGTTGATCGTTGATTCAGCCCTCACAGTACACTATAGTATAGATCATAATTTCTGGAAAATGTACATGTAGTTGTCTTATCATGAATTGGCAAAGTGTAATTTTAACCATCAAAACCCTGTAAAAAAAATGATTCCAACTAGTTTAGCATTGTGGCATCTTTGTGGCTTTGTGTCTTGGTGGCATTTGATTTTATTGATGTTTATGTATATGCAAAACTTTAGTAATTAATAAAAATGTTGCATAAAAATAGTGCTGGCTTTCATTTTGTAAAATTCAGTTAACTGGAAGGCTATTCAATGAAAAATAAATCTTCTGAAGAAAAATCAACTTTCGGTCATTTTTTTAATAAAATATACAAAAAATGGTATGTCGGGCTCATAATCGCAGTCATTATCGCAATTGTAGCAACTCTTTTTCACGAAACCGATATGGGCAAGCAGCTTGAGTGGAAAACCGTTGACTACCGCTTCCGCTCCTTCACCATTCCGGAGCGCGCAGATTCCAATGTCGTGCTTGTTGCCATTGACAATACCAGTCTCGATTACTTCGAGGATTTCGGGGTTTTATGGAAATGGCCCCGCAATTTTTATGGTATTGTTGTAAATTATTTTACTTCTGTTGGCGCAAAAGCAGTTATCTTTGATATGATGTTTGACGATCCTGATATCGATAGGGCAGAAACAGATGCCAGCGAAACAGATGGAGCGTTTGGTCACTTCATCAGGCAAGCCGGGAACGTCATTCTTGGCGCCGAATTTACCATGAATGAAACCGATGTCACACCTGATATTACACCCTTTTCTATTGAGCCACAAGTGGAAAACCCTCTTTATTCACAAAATTTCAAGGGTGGTATAATACCGATTGAGATTCTACTAAAAGCTACACGAGGGCTGGGATTTCTCAACATTCGTCCCGATAATGACGGTATCATCCGAAGAGTACCCCTCATCTATTCGTTTAATGGAAATTATTACCCGCAGATCGCCTACAGCGGCTTCATCTCCGGACAGAAGCACGAAGATATCATTGTGAAAAGAAATGCCTTTATCACAAATCAGCTCCCAATTCCAGTAGACAAAAATGACAAATATTTCATAAATTGGTATGGTCCCGGCGGCAAAGATGGTGTGTTCAAGTATTATCCTTTTGCTGCAGTATTTCAGTCAGCTCTCGCACTGCAAACTGGTGGTGAACCCTCCCTGCCGAAAAATACATTCAAAGACAAATATGTCATACTCGGTGCAACTGCATCAGGTCTATCCGATCTCCGTCCCACCCCTTTCGTCGATCCTTATCCCGGCATGGAGATATGGGCAACAGCATTAAGCAATTTTTTGAATAACGATTTTGTAACCATCGTACCCTGGTGGATAAATTCTCTCCATGTCATCCTTGTTGCTTTTATAACCTTTATTATTTTCACTCGGCTTAAACCCAAGATCGCAAATCCTCTTATGCTTCTTGTAATAGCGTATATTCTCGGCATCACTATCTTGCTCTGGAGGGCTGATAGAATTTTACTCAATCTCTCAACTCCGCTTATCGGGTTTGTGCTTTCCTATGGATACAGTGCCACGATCAGCTACATTATGGAGGGGCGTTCCAAGCGGGATATTAAAAAAGTGTTCACCCGCTATCTTCATCCTGACGTGATAGAGACCCTTCTTGTTGACCCAGACTCAATAAAGATCGGCGGTGACAGCATAACTGCAACGGTTCTCTTCACGGACATTGCCAACTTTACAACCTTCTCAGAAGGCAAAACACCCAAAGAATTAGTGGGATTGCTCAATGAATATTTTGATAAGATCACAGGTATCGTGCTGGAAAATAATGGGCTCCTCGACAAATACACTGGTGATGGCATCATGGCGATATTCGGTGCACCTATTCCCAAAAAGGATCATGCAATAATGGCATGTAGGGCTGCTTTTGAACATAGAATATATTGCAGGAAATTGCAAGAGGAAAAGCAAGAATTCAATGCGGCGGATAACTTTCATATCCATACAAGGATCGGTGTGAACTCCGGACCGATCGTTGCAGGAAACATCGGCTCTAAGAACAGGATGGACTACACTGCGATCGGAGATAACGTGAATCTTGCAGCACGGCTCGAGGGAGTGAACAAGATCTATAAAACCCAGATCATGCTGAGCGAATCCACCTATGACCTGATAAAAAAACAATTCCTATGTCGTGAGCTGGACCGCCTTCGTGTGAAGGGCAAGACAGAACCGACTTCTGTATATGAGCTTCTCGACGAGAACACCGAAGAAGCAGTTCGGAAGAATGCCTGGATCGAGGATTATGCGAAAGGACTTTCATATTATAAAAAGGCAGAATGGAACAAAGCTATTGACATTTTTGAAAGACTTTCCCAGAATCCAACCAATGATAAGGCGTCCGGTGTTATGCTGGAACGATGCAGAAAATTTAAGCACGAAACTCCCAAAGATTGGGACGGCATTTTTACCCTGGAGGTAAAATAATGAAAAATAGATCTTATCTTTTTATTACTGTGGTTTTACTTGGCATTTTTGTGATCATCCTGCACCTTTTTGCGCTGGGAAATGTAACGATCAAGCGCGAACAGGCATATCTTCGAAGCGGACCCGGATCATACTACCCCCCCATTGCAACGTTGCCTGAGGGATACTCTGTTACGGTGATCGAGGACAATGGCGGTTGGCTGAAAGTCGAGACGGATACACTTTCGGGCTATATCTCAAAAAAAATCATAGAAGGGAAAAAAGAAGCAGATGACATGTTTGCTCAGATGGGCTCTCAAAAAGCGATCACGGAAATTTCACAGATCGGAATGACCGCAGGAATAAAAGCGATGAGCGGAAAATTTTCAAAAAAGATCGATGAGAACATTAATTTTATTGATGAATTTCTCAGCTATCATATAAACCCATATAAATTTGAGCAATTCAGAGATAACACCTACCGCTCAACAAACCTGAAAAAAATACGAAAGAGCGTGAAGCTTCCCCGTTTTGATGCTCCGCAATTCTTTACGTTCTCAGAAGAAGCGATGGGATTTGCCATTGCAAACAAAATTGCTGAACTTGGATTATATCATGACAAGACGCTTCAGGATTATATCAACTACGTAGGACTTCTCGTTGCGCAGGCAAGCGATTCCTATGATATTCCATATAAATTTTTCATTCTTGATATCAACGTTCCTAATGCGTATTCCTGCCCGGGTGGTATTATCTTCATCACAATCGGAATGCTGGAAGCCATTCATAATGAAGCAGAACTCGCTACAGTAATTGGTCATGAAATCGGGCATGTTTCTCACTACCACGGCATGCAGGAGCTGGAAAAAAGAAAAGTCCAGATCATAGCAGAAGACTCTTTCGCGGAGCTCGATATGCTTGCAGACAGCTTGTATGGGCATGATGAAAAATATGACGATGTGGAAGCTGAACTTGAAGATATAGCTCTCTCCATCTACGAAACTATCTATCAGGGACGGCTTGAAGAATATGAAGAAGAAGCGGACAAGCTGGGACTGCTCTATGCAGCGCGAGCAGGTTACAATCCTCAAGCTCTTGAACATATCCTCATGCGCCTGATCCTGCTTGGAAAAGCATCAAACAATGAGCATTACACTCAGTCACAGATCGGGTGGAGAAAAGATCTTGTTGAAAGTAAACTGGATTCCTATGTATTCCCGAAGGGATTGCGCTTCTGGGAAGACCGTTATCAACTTTATACGAATAAACTCAAATCTTCAAAATATTGACACTAAAGCATGTAGGTTCTTCTCATATGCATAAATACGGAGGTTGCATGAAAAATATTTTAGTAGTAGTGATTATGCTTCTTTTTGCATGCCAGACGCTTCTTGCGCTGGAGATGACAGAATTGATCGACTGCCCGACAGCGGGCATACTTCAAAAAGGGGAAGCTAAGTTCCCAATCAACATTTTCGATAAAGGTGGCGTTTCGTTCGGAGCTGGTGTTGGTGTGCTTCCCAAGCTCATGTTCGGTATCCAGTACGGCGGGGAATACATCATCGGGGACTCGATTCCTGAATGGGATTCCTACCCGGGAATATTTGTAAAATACCGCATTTTTGATGAATCTCCGACACTGCCCGCTATAGCTATTGGATTTGATTCACGAGGATTCGGCACTTATACAGATTCACTTAGTGACGGTACGGAGATAAACCGGTTTGCAATAAAATCAAAGGGCTTTTATGCAGTTGCCAGCAGGAATTTCAATTTCATTGGAAACCTCGGTTTGCATGGCGGCATCAACTACAGCACAGAATGGGATGATAATGATAGCAATCTAAACTTCTTTGCCGGGCTTGACAAAAGCATCAACCAGCACATCACGCTCCTTGTAGAATATGATTTCGCTTTTAACGATAATGGTAAGGGTAAAGATGAAGAAACATACAGCTTTGGAGAAGGAAACGGCTACCTGAACGCTGCACTCCTTTTTAATGTAGCCCAAAATATCAGGATACAGATAAACTTCCGCGACTTCCTCGGAAATCAATATAAAAATCCTGATCGATCAATATCAATCGGATATTTTGCACAACTATAACATGACAAAAACAAATATACTCAAGCCGCTTATTTTGTTGAGCGGCTTTTTATTTCTGTGCGCTCTTGCACACGCATCAAACTCGCTCTATTATTACTCCCTTGCAGAAGTTGCATTGAATCAGGGACAATATGAAACTGCGGATTCCCTTCTTGAGATCGCCTATCGAATTGACCCCAGCTCGAAAGAGGTGATCGTCGAACGCCTGAATGTACTGTATTATCTTCAAAATGAGGAGCGGCTCATCTCTTTTGCCGAAGATGTGCTGGCAGAGGGTATCGTACTTCCCGAAGTATATATTATGCTTGCAGATAGCTATCTTGCAACAGGTGATGCAAAGAAAGCAAAAGAGACCCTCACAGAAGGACTTCAGCAAATTGATGATCGTGGACCATTATACCTCGAATTTTATAGAGTCGCGCTGAATGAAGGAAACGGAACAGAAGCGATGCAATACCTCCATCGTGTAGAATCAGAAACCAACGATCCGGATCTTTTGTACCAGATCGCAATGGAGTACTCACATCTGCAGGATAGCATTATGCTTGAAATGACATTGCAAAGAATTCTCGCACTTGATCCGAATTTTTCACAGGCGCATATCTGGCTTGGCGATTTCTATTATAACAACAAGGAATTCTATAAAACGATCGAGGAGCTGGAATATCTTCTTGAAAATTCCCAGGAAGTCACAATGATATCCATGAGGCAGCTTCTGCTCTCTTACTATTTCACCCAGCAATTCGAAAATGTCTTGGGAATGTCTGACTATTTTCCTCTTGAGTTGATGGATTCCGTACAAAAAAGGATGTTCCTCTTTGCTGCATATAAAGCACATAAATTTCCGGAAGCGCTCAAATATGGACAAATCCTGCTTGAAGAAAAAGAGATTATGGAACCCGACCGCCTGCAGGAGCTTTATGAAATGATGGCAGTTTCTGAGATTCAGCTTCAAAATTACGAGCAGGCAAATGATTACTTTGGCAAGATCAGCGACGAACGCTTTCTCCTCCCTCATTTAAACATTATTCCCTTCATTGTGAACGAGACGGGGGATGTTTCGCTCTTTCATAAACTTCTTGATTATGCAGAATTGAATCAGGCAGATACGCTTTCCTGCACGTTGAAAGCGCTGCTGGCATACAACTATGCAAAATCGGACTCCCCCGATTCCTGCAAAAAATATATTTCTGAGATTGACCTGGATCGCTGTATAAATAACTATCCGCTGGTGTTGTTATCCTATGCGAAGCTCAAAACTGGGACTCCCCCGGATTCTGTATATGCTCTCCTCGAAATGCGCCCCGAAAGAAATATGACCAGCGCACAGTGGCTCGGGCAATATTATGCAGATGAAGAAGACATAGAAAATGCGGAATATTATTTTTCACAGGCACTTGAACAGGACAGCACAAATCTTGAGCTTTATCTCAACGTTGCACAGTTCTATAATGAAAGCGGGCTCTTTGAGCAGGAGATAGCAACACTGGAGCAGGGAGTACAACTTTTCCCCGATAATGCAGACCTTCTGAACTGGCTCGGCTACTCGCTGACCGAACACGATATCCGTCTGGAAGAAGCGCAGATAATGCTCGAGAAAGCAGTTGAGCTCGCTCCCGATAATATCTATATCTGGGACAGTCTCGGGTGGGTTTATTATAAACTCGGTTTATATGAAGAAGCTTTGAATGCCATGCAGGTACTCATTGACACCGATGTTGACGATTCTGTCATCTGCTATCATCTTGGATTGATATACTTGGAAAACGGTATGAAAGAAAAAGCAAAAGAGCTCCTCCAATACTCGATCGATGTTAATAATAATGACGAAGCTGTAGGCAAGGCAAAAGAGATTCTGGAACAACTCCAGTAACTCAATTCATGTAAATGCACAACATTCTTTTCAACAAAAAAAATTAGATACACTTAAATAATAACATATATTTATAAAAGGAGTTGCAATGGCACAGAAAAAAGCAGATAAAGTCGAACGTTTTAGATTTGAGAAGATCAATATATTACTTTTTATCGCAGCGATCGTTGCGATCATTATCGGATTCATCATTGTGAATTCAACAACGACATTTGGAACGATACTCCTCGTACTTGGATATGCAGTTCTTATTCCTCTTTCCCTGCTTGTCAGACCCAAAAAGAAGGATACCGAAGCTCAATAACATATGCGTAAGAGGACTGTTTTTTATCTTTTTCTCATTTTTACCCTTGTTCCCCCTATCGAGCTTTCTCTGCTCATTAAGGTCGGTTCGCTGATCGAATTATGGCGCACAGTTGCAATAATCTTAATCACAGGATTGGGTGGGGCTTATCTTGCAAAAGCGCAGGGTTTTAGCACAATAGATGCAATAAAACTGGATATTGCCAAGGGCAGATTTCCTGCTGAACGCCTGCTTGACGGAGCGATTATTTTGTTTGGTGCAGCACTCCTGA
>JAVCDK010000064.1 GCA_030765865.1 Candidatus Celaenobacter antarcticus
AATCTTAATCTTACCCGTTGGAGCACAATTGAAGTTGATGAGAATACAATGCATACAAATATTGATAAGATATTTGCAGGCGGAGATCTTACGCGAGGTCCATCAACAGTTGTTGAAAGCATTGCTGACGGCTACAAAGCTGCCAAGAGCATCGACTCATTTCTGAAGGGTGAAAAGATTATTCCTCTGAAAGAAAAATTTAACAGCAAAAAAGCTGAATCATATAAAGACCTTGATCCTGAGGATTTCAAAGAATATGAGAAAACATCTCGTATTTCTTCAGGGCATATTAAGGTAGAAGACCGAATTTCGAATTTCAAAGAAGTTGAACAAATATACACAGATAAGCAAGCTCAGGATGAAACTGCACGCTGTATAGAATGCGGATGTGATGTCAATCAAACCTGTATGCTACGCAAGTATGCCACAGATTATGATGTCGTTGCAACACGTTTTAAGGGAGAAGTTAACAACCATCCTATCGACAAAACGCATCCATTTATTCTGCGTGATCCAAACAAATGCGTGAACTGCGGGCGATGTGTGAGAACGTGTCTCGATATTCAGGGTATAGGCGCCTTGGGTTATATTTATCGCGGGTTCAAAACACTTGTTGCTCCTGAATTCGGCGAATCACTTATGAATACATCCTGTATGAGTTGCGGAAAATGTATCGATGTATGTCCTGTAGGAGCGCTCACTCCAAGAAACACTCAGTATAAACTGGCGCCCCTTGATCTTGAAGAGATTAAGACGACGTGTGCATTATGCGGAGCAGGTTGCAGCGTCACCTACATGAAAGAAAACGACATCATCATGAAAGCAGAAGCTGCAGAGAGTCCGATCACGGGAAACAATGTCTGTTTCGATGCCCATTTTGGTTATGAGGTGCTTCAATCACACGAGCGTCTTACACAGCCGATGATACGTATAAATGACCAGCTTCAACCAGTTGATTGGGACGACGCCATAAATTATATAACTGACAAATTGACTGAGCTTGAAAAAAATGTAGCTTTCTTCAGCAATGGAAATTACACTAATGAGGAGTTGTATCTTATCAGTAGACTGGCTAAGCAGTATAAATGTAGTAAGAAATTCTCCTGGGAACTTAACGGTTCTGTAGTAAAAGATAAACTCGGTATTAATTTTTCACCCAATCCAAGCGCTGATCTTAATGAAGCGGAGCTTATTGTTTTGATAGGGGATGTCACGCATACTGTTGGTGTGAAAATCATGCAAGCGCTCAATAATGGTGCTAAATTGATGCTGCTCCATCCTGATGAAAATAGATTTGCCCATCGGGCGGATTTCCATGTTGTGACGAGTTATTATATCGAAGTGATCAATGAATTTGCAAAATATCTCGTTGAATACCGCTATCATAATATTGATTATATTGCCCGTAATATCGGCAACTTTGTTGATTTCAATCATCAGCTTCAGCACACTATTCAAACTGATGAATTTATGGATATTGCTCATGAATTATTGTCATTCAAAAAAATCATATTTGTCTATTCCGAAAGTGATCTGGATTATGATACACAAAATGCTATTTTTAACCTGAGCATGCTGCGTGGTAATATCGGCACAGAAGGAAACGGTATTGTAAGCTGCTCTGAGCTTGCAAACAAGCCGTACCTGCTTGAGAACGGATTTGTTCCTGTGAAAAATTATCAGAAACTTAAAGCAGCAGCAATATTTGGAGAGGATCCTCTGTATAATAATAAAATGGAGATATACGAGTGGTTGAATAATCTTGAGTTCCTTCTTGTAGCAGATTCATTTATGACTGAAACTGCAAAAATGGCACATGTTGTATTACCACTCAATTCGTTTATAGAATCGAAGGGTACTATTACAAATGATAATAATGTCGTTCAAGCAGTAACGAAGGTGCGTAATACGGTTACGGGGAGAGAGAACTGGTATTTGTTGAAAGATCTTCTTGGAATGGAATTTACATTTGAGGAACTCTCGAATGATGCGAACCATGAATTCAAACCCGATGACTGCATTGAGGGTAGATATATTCCTTCAGAAGAGATAGCAGAGAAGATACAATTAACCTTTTCGAACAAACTATCAATTGCCAGAGCCACTCTCGATCTTAATGTAACGAGAAAGAAAATACTTGATTTCAAAGAAGAGATGTTAGGTAAGAAATAAATTTCTTGATAATTTCCACAATAAAAAAGCCCTCTAAAATTTTAGAGGGCTTCTGTATTTTATAGGGAAATTACTAACTAAACAATTCCCTGATCGAGCATTGCATTTGCAACTTTGATGAATCCTGCTAAATTAGCACCTTTCACGTAATCTACATAATCATTATCTTTACCGTACTTCACACACTGTTCATGGATGTCTATCATGATTTTTTTAAGTTTTTCATCTACTTCTTCACTACTCCAGTTGAAACGAAGACTGTTCTGGGACATTTCAAGTCCGGAAACTGAAACGCCACCAGCATTGACAGCTTTACCCGGAGCAAATGGAGTCTTTACCTCCTGAAATACCTTTATTGCCTCAGGAGTACATCCCATGTTTGAAACTTCCGCAACAAATTTGACACCGTTTTTGACTAATAATGCAGCGTTGTCACCATTGAGTTCATTTTGAGTTGCACATGGCAGAGCAATGTCGCATTTAACTTCCCATGGTTTTTTACCTTCGTAGAAAGGAACACTATATTTATCAGCATAATCTTTCACCATGTCTCTGTTGCTTGCACGCATTTCAAGCAGATAATCAACCTTATCACCCTTGATACCGTCTTTGTCATAGATATATCCATCAGGACCTGAAAGAGTTACAACTTTTCCGCCAAGTTCATTAACTTTGATAGTAGTTCCCCAAGAAACATTACCAAAGCCGGAAATTGCAACTGTTTTATCTTGGAAAGTTTCATTTTTTAAAGCTAACATTTCTTTTGCAAAATAAATAGCACCAAAACCCGTAGCTTGGGGACGAATGAGACTTCCGCCCCAGTTCAAGCCCTTACCGGTAAGCACGCCGACAAATTCGTTTTTCAGCTTCTTATACATTCCATACAGATAACCTATCTCACGACCGCCAACACCGATATCACCGGCCGGTACGTCTGTGTTTGGTCCGATGTGACGGAAAAGTTCAGACATGAATGCCTGGCAGAAACGCATGATCTCTGCGTCCGATTTGCCTTTTGCATCAAAATCCGAACCACCCTTACCGCCACCCATAGGAAGTGTGGTAAGACTGTTTTTGAATGTTTGTTCGAATCCTAAGAATTTTAGGATGCTTAAGTTTACGCTCGGGTGAAAACGAAGACCGCCTTTGTAGGGTCCGATGGCGCTATTGAATTCAACTCTGTAACCACGGTTAACCATAACTTCGCCATTGTCACGAGTCCAGGGAACACGGAACATAATGGTGCGCTCTGGTTCTACGATTCTCTCAAGAATCTTTGCTTCCTTATATCGAGGGTTTGATTCATAAATCGACCAGACCGATTCGACCACTTCTTTTACAGCTTGTAGAAATTCAGGTTGATTAGGATTACGAGCCTCAACCTGATACATGAATTCTTTCATACTCATGAGAAATACCTCCAGATATTTTTATATATATGGTATGATTTGGCGTAAAAATGAACCCTATTATTATTTGTCAAATAATTATGTGTTATTCCAGAAAATAAGAGCATTTACTCAAATGAAGTAAATATTTATTTTATAATTTATAAATACTTCAAGAATTATTTTTACCATTCAGATAATTTAATTGACAGATAACTTTGAGTTTTGCAATAAGAAATAGTTTTAAAGACAAAATTATGTTAAATCAAATAATTACACAAAAGAAAAACCTTTGGCTGCAATCAAAAGACTGCACGATAAAGGATATAATAAAATATATTAGGGTGGCAGGATATCTGCGTGAAGCTCAAATAGAAGCAATCGAAATATATTTGTTTCTTAAAATTAATGGCAACAACAAACCTCTTTGGGAATTATTCGCTGAAGGTTTTTTTACAAATGGTACAGATTTAACTAAACTCAACATCAATCAAAATGCACGTGAATTTTTGCAGCAAAATATTGCTGCTCATGCTTTATATGATTTTTCCCGACAAAAAATTGGCGGAAAAACATTATTACCAGAACTAGAAAAATTAATTATTCAACAACCGGAAACAATCGAATATAAAACAATTATCAAGAACCTATTTTATAACGTGGATTATGCTGATTATCTGATGAGTCTGCCAATGGGAGCGGGAAAAACATATTTGATGGCTGCTTTCATTTACATTGATCTGTACTTTGCTTTAAATGAACCGGAAAATAATAATTTCTCACACAACTTTTTAGTTCTCATTCCATCCGGTCTTAAAACATCCATTATTCCAAGTCTGAAAACAATAGAATATTTTGATCCAACCTGGGTTTTGCCGGAACCTGCAGCTTCCAAAATAAAAGGTTTGAGAAAGTTGGAAGTTCTGGATCAACCGAAATCTGCTAAACAAAGCAACAAAGCCAGAAATCCAAATGCTCAAAAAGTAAATCATTGTTTACCAAATCCGTTTGGATATGTTTTCGTGGTCAATGCAGAGAAGGTGATTCTGGATAGAATGGAAATTACCGACCAACTGGAAGCAATCGAAAAAACAGAAGATCAAAAGGATATTTATGCAAATGAGCTTCGGCACCTGATAGGTAAAATACCCAATCTATCTATTTTTATCGATGAAGTTCATCATGCGACCAATGATGAAATAAAATTACGAAAAGTAGTAACAAATTGGAACTCAAAAGGAAATGTAACGACAGTCCTCGGTTTTACCGGAACACCATATCTAAAAACTGCTGATCAGATCAAAGTTACAGACAATTCTTATTTAAAATTCAAGCAGATCACAAACACTGTTTATTACTATCCACTTACGACTGCTATAAGATATTTCTTAAAAAAACCACAAGTGAAATTCGCGACAGAATTGAACAGAAACCAGATCATTGAAAGAGGAATCTCTAATTTTATTGAAACTTACAAAGACAAAGTTTATGAAAATGGAACGATAGCAAAACTAGCAATTTATTGCGGAAATATTAGAACTTTAGAAGAAGACGTTTATCCATTTTTAGTAGGAACATTAAAAATAAATCCAGACGAAATTCTCAAATTTCACGGTGGAAACAAAGAATATAAGTTACCCATAGAAAACGAATTACTTTTCAATTCTCTCGATATTCCGCAAACAAAAGCTGGAACAAAAATCCGCTACATTTTGCTGGTTCAAATCGGCAAAGAAGGCTGGGATTGCAGAAGTCTGACAGGAATTATTTTATCTCAAAAAGGTGACAGCCCCACTAACATGGTTTTGCAAACGTCCTGTCGATGTCTGCGTCAGGTCGATAAAGACAAAAACGAAACTGCTCTGATCTGGCTGAACGAATTCAATGCAAAAACCTTAAATTCACAATTACAAAACGAACAGAATACAAGCATAGAAGAAATAAACAGAATTGGTTCAAAATCAGATGTGGAAAATGTTGAACGATTTTCGAGGATCGAACATCTACAACTTCCCATTATTGAATTTTATCAACTTAAAGTTACATATCGAGCTATCGATGAAGAAATCGATCCGAATACAAAAAAGAAATTACAAGTACTTATTGATAACCTCGAAAAGTTTAAAACACCTGCTTTGATTAGAACCAGTGAAATCGATCAAATCGAGAATGCAGATATTTTTGTGATTTCTGAAACAGGATTAAGTAATGCAAATTTCAATAAATGGTTATTTGAAATTTCAAAGAACAGTTTCAACTCCTTTGCCTTTAAAGAGTTAAATAATTACAAAGATTTACTTCATAAGATTTTCAGACAAATCACTTTCGAAGCTAACGGATTTCTGAACTTTAATGAAATTTACGATAAATATAAAATCGAATCACAAATCCGATTGGCTTTCAGCATCAAAAGAGAATTGCAGACAGCCAGCGAAATTATTCCAGAAGAAGCTGATCTGCTGATTGTAGATAAAATAAAACCTACTCACAAAAATGAGAAACTCTATCCTGATGAAAAAACGACCAAAGAAATTCTAAAATATGATGAGGAAGGATTGGATATTGATAATGTTGAAGCAAAACTGAAAGAAGATTATGAAAAAGCAAAAAATCTTCTCATCGAACAGGGCTTGGGAGATATTGTTAACCAAAGTGGTTTGAATCAACCAAAAGAGCTTCCTTTCGAAGTAAAAAATAAAGATAAAACCTTCCATTATCTTCCTTATAATTTTATCCAAAGCAATTTCGAAAAAGAATTACTGACAAATGCTTTGCGATTGAGTGCATTCAAAAATAATAAATTGGAAATCTATTATAACGGTGAACGTGGACTTACCGAATTCGTGATAAATTGTTTCGCTAAAACAGGAAAATATTGGAAAAACATTGGCAGGTATACTACTGACTTCCTGATTATCAAACGCAAAAATAATGAAATCCACAAAGTTCTGTTGATCGAAACCAAAGGCAAAGGTTACGAAAGAGATGCTGTCTTCATCAAAAAGAAAAACTTTGTTTCAAACGAATTTTTAAAGCAGAATAATGATAAATTCGGTTATGCCAAATTTGATTTTCTCTATCTCTCAGATGCTGATAAAATTGAAAACAACATTTCCAAACTTAGCGAAAAATTACGTATTTTTTTTAAGGATTAAATTATGAAAAACAATATGCTGACCATAAAAGATGAGTTAACTGAATTTCTCTTATACACGACTCCAGATGGAAAAGTTAAAGTAGAAATTTTCTTTCATAAAGAAAACATCTGGCTTACTCAAAGAAGGATAGCTGAACTATTTCAAACGACACCACAAAATATAACTATACATTTAAAGAATATTTATGAAAGTGGTGAGTTGATAGAAAAAACAACTTGTAAGGATTTCTTACAAGTTCAGATGGAAGGCAATAGACCAATAAAAAGAAAGCAAAAATACTACAATCTTGATGTCGTCATTTCTGTCGGCTATCGAGTTAATTCACGCAAAGCTACTATGTTCAGAATATGGGCTACAAAAGTTCTCAAAGAATATATGATCAAAGGATTTATCCTGGATGATGAGCGCCTTAAAAACGGCAAATATTTTGGCAAAGATTATTTTGAAGAACTGCTGGAAAGAGTTCGCTCCATTCGTGCCAGTGAACGTAGAATTTATCAGAAGATCACCGATATTTTTGCCGAATGCAGCATTGATTATGATCCCCAATCCGAAATAACCAAACGATTTTACGCTTCTGTTCAAAATAAATTTCATTATGCTATCAACGGACACACCGCTGCAGAAATAATCTACAACCATTCAGATGCCAGTAAACCCTTCATGGGCTTGAAAACCTGGAAATCTGCTCCCAAGGGAAGAATCTTGAAATCAGATACAAACATTGCCAAAAACTATCTGAACGAAAAATCCATTAAAAAACTTGAGAGAATGATCTCAGCTTATTTTGATTATATCGAAAACATTATTGAAAGACGGATTTCGTTTACCATGGAAGAATTTGCTGAAAGTGTGAACAGCTTCCTGAAATTTAATGAATATGAAATATTGCCTGATTCCGGACAAGTATCAAAAATCAAGGCTGATGAAAGAGCTTTTATTGAATACGAAAAATTCAACAAAACCCAGAAAATCGAATCCGATTTCGATAAAGCCATAAAACAACTACAAGGAAAGAAAGATGCCGATTAAATATATTCCCTACTATCCCAATACAGTAGAAGGACAAGCCATTCTGGATAACATCACCCGCACCCGCAGAATACTGAGTTACCGTGAAAATGATAAAGTATATGAAAAGATAAAACACGGTATGCCCTTTTACGAAGTGGAAACCGTAGAAACTATTGGAGAAAAAACAGAAAACCTTATCATCCGCGGAGAATGCATCTCTGCTTGTGCTTATTTAAAGGACCAGGGCATCAAAGTTGACCTGGTTTACATCGATCCGCCTTTTGCCAGCGGCGCCGATTATGCCAAAAAAGTGTATATTCGCCGCAATCCTAAACTGGCTGAAAAAATTAAACAGGCAGAACAGGAAATGGATAATGAAGAACTCCAGGCTTTTGAAGAAAAAATGTATGGCGATATCTGGAAAAAAGAAGATTACCTGAACTGGATGTATGAAAACCTGCAGGCAATTAAAAGCATTATGAGCGACACTGCCAGTATTTATGTGCATTTGGATAAAAGTATTGGGCATTATGTTAAAATCTTATTGGATGAAGTATTTGGAGAAGATAATTTTCGAGGTGAAATAATTTGGGCTAATCTTTCAGTTTCAGGATTTAAATCTCAAGCAAATAACTGGATAAGAGGGCATGACAGTATTTTTTATTATAAGAAAAATGAAGAATTCATTTTCAATAAAGAACATCTAAAAGAATTTTCAGAAGGAACTATTCGAAGATATGATAAACTTGATGAAGATGGCAGAAGATACAAAATTTATTATGAAGGCTTTGATGAAAGAATCAGATATTTAGATGAATCAGAAGGATTACCAATTGCAGATACATGGACTGATATAAATTCGATGCAAACCGCGATGGGATCTGAATATTTAAACTATGCCACCCAAAAACCGGAAGCTCTTATAAAGCGTATTATCAAAGCATCCTCCAACGAAGGTATGGTTATTGCTGACTTTTTCGGCGGCAGTGGAGTTACTGCTAAAGTTGCAAACGATCTCGGCAGAAAATTTATCCATGTGGATGTGGGTATAAATTCCATTCAAACCACGCGAGATCGCCTAATCGAAGCCGGTGCAGCCTTCCAGATAATGGAAGTGAAAGACGGAGTGAGCTTGTTCCGCAATCCAGTGCAAACCATGGAAAAATTGGCAAAACTAATTCCGGGGTTGCAGCAAAAAATAGAAGGAATCAATAAGTTTTGGTTTGGTGCAATTCAAAATAGCAAGGATGGAATTATTCCCGTTTATGTTCCCAATTTATTAGACAGCAAAGAAAAGGTTCTGGATATTCCGCTCATTAATAAGATCATCAACCAGGAAATGCAAAACCTGGAAGTTGATGCAAAAAAGGTAATTGTGTATTACATCGATGTGGATGATATCAAAGAGATCGAGAAATTTATTCGAGATTATAATGAAACTGAGATCAAAGTAGAACTCAAAGACCTGAAAAACCTGCTTCACGAAGTCGTGGTTGATGATATTGTGGAGTATGAACTCAAAGAAGAAAAGGAAATGTTTGAAATTGAGATCACCAGGTTCATCAGCGACAGGCTTATACAGAAAATTGATGAATTCAATGAAAAAGGGCAGTTGCAGGCAATTTCAAAAGGAAAGAAATTTACGCCTATCGAGATCAGTGAAGAAGGTCTGGAATTGATTGAATTAATAAGTTTAGATTGTACAAACAAAGTTGGAATATGGCAAAGTGATAGTGAACTGAAAATCGATAAAAAGGGTTTTGTGCAGATCAATGGAGAAAAGACTAAAGATTTCTGGGATGGAAAAATTCCCTACGAAAAGAAACCTTTGCGCATAAAAATCCGTAATATTTCTGGAGATGAAACAGTAATTGAATTTTAAAACATTGCTAGGGGAACACATATTTAAATAAAAAAAGCGGTAAATAAGATCGAAGAACTGACTGCGGAGTTGGAAAATGAATGGGGGAGATAGGTTATATATGTATAACGGCTAATCCTTTGTATCCATCCATTTTAATAACCAGTGGATGATCGACCTGAATATGAAGAAAATGATCGGTTTTCTCTATCACTTTTTGAAGTTTGAGCCAATCCCAATCCAGAAAATCATTATCAGAATGATGGGAAATACTAAAATAACCCACGTCCATAGACACAAGATTGTGGAAAAAATGCGATCCCTGAGAGCTATCGACTGCGAAATTTTCACTGCCTGTTTCAACAATTATCTTCGCCATGTTTATGTCCATCCATTTCACTGGAATACCAAGGAATCTATCTCGTGATCCCCAACGTCCCGGTCCAATAAGAATATAATTTC
>JAVCDK010000005.1 GCA_030765865.1 Candidatus Celaenobacter antarcticus
GTTAAAATAGGATGAAACCCTCTTTTTGAGATCCTTTGCTTTACCCACATAAATGATCGTGCCCTTGTTGTTTTTCATCAGATACACGCCTGGATTATGAGGGATCAGTTTTAATTTTTCCCGAACTACAGGTTTCATTTATTTTTTGTGAAGATGGATTGTTTAATTTTCTGTAGATCGGTAACTTTGAGCAGTTTCAATCCAAATAAGTAAATCATCACGCTCGCAGCAAATATTATCAGTAACTTAATGAAAATATAAAATCTTGTAGCAGGCACATAGTGATCTGAAAGGATATTTAAATAATATGCAGCCAGACCGACAATTGCCGATAATACGACAACCTTTATAAAGGTTATTCCAATTTTCCTGAAAGAGATGCGCCCGATCTTAATCTGAAGCGTAAAAAAGAGGATGGTTGCCTGCAGAGTTGCAGCAATAGAAGTTGCCAGGGCAAGTCCTCTGAGCTGAAGCAGCCGCATTAAGATGAGGTTGAGAATAATATTACACACCACTGCGATCCCTGCAATGATCATCGGAGTTTTGGTGTTTTTAAGTGCAAAGAAAGCTGAGGCAAAAATTTTCACCGAGCTGTGAGAGATCAATCCGATCGAATAAAAAGCAAGCGCGGAATAGGTCATGATTAGCGCTTTTTGGTCAAAGGCGCCATGTAAATACACGAGCGATATCGCATCTTTGCCAACTACAAGTATAAGTACGATAATAGGCATCATGATTATCATGATCATCTGAAATGCTTCCTGAATGGAATGAATTAGTTCATCTGCCTTTTTATGAGCAGTTTGACGTGAAAACATTGGCAGGAGCGCTGCTCCGATAGCCACGCCGAAAACACCGAGAGGAAGCTGCATCAAGCGGTTTCCATACTGTAGTGCTGCTACACTTCCCGTGATAAGAAGAGAGGCAAGCAAAGTATCCACCACAACATTCACTTCACGAATACCCAAACTAATTATGCCGGGTATCATCCTGTTCCATACTCCCTTTAATTCCCTCTGTTTGAGATTTATTCTAAACCTTAACTTATACCCGACCGTTTTAAGAAGGTGGATATTTACAAAAAGCTGAAATACACCACCGAGAATTACGCCGCTGGCAAAAAGATATGCCCGATACACAATGTCTGTATGAGTGAAAAATGAAACAAAAAGTATGGGCATGATAATGCCAAGATTCAGCATGAGTGGGGAAAGTGAAGGAAAGAAGAATATTTTATGAGCGTTCAGGATTGCAATAATACTGGAGGTCAGCCCGATCAAAAAGAGGTATGGAAAAAGGATCCTCGTAAGATGGATGGTCAGCTCCTGAACTTCTTTGCTGAAGCCCGGTGCCATAATCCGAATTATGTATGGTGATAAAAGTAAACCAAGCAAAACCAATCCGATAAGAATGAGCACCAAAATTGAAAGAAGATTAGCTGCAAAAGCGATAGCTTCTTCTCTTGAGCGAGTCTCTTTTATTTCTGTGTAGGTTGGTATGAATGCTGCAGCGAGAGAACCTTCTCCAAATAAACCCCGAAGCATATTCGGAATAACAAATGCCACTCCGAAGCTGTCTGCTATGGCTGTTGCACCGAGAAAATGTGTGAGGAAGATATCACGGATCAGTCCTGAAATTCTGCTGAGAAATGTGCCGCTTGATATCCTGCCGACATCTCGTGTGAGATTCTCTTTATTTTCGCTCATATAATTTTATAATTTGGAAGAAGCACCTTTCTTGTCTTGATATTCCTGCGGATTAAGTTCTTTTACCAATTCTTTTCCGTCCCGGATGATCTCGATCTCAATATCCTCACCAATCCTGAGATCGGATACTGCAATCTCAGCATCATTCACATCTTTTATATTCTGCTCATCGATACTTTTGATGATGTCTCCCCGTTTAAGACCAGCTTCTTCAGCCGGACCATTTTCTTCTATATAAGATATGATCACACCATCTGATGATTCCAACCCCATACTGTTCGCGAGCGAAGGAGTGACGTCCTGCACTTTGAAGCCAAACCAGATCGGTCGTATACCACCATATTTAATGATCTCCCGGATTATATTCTTAACCCTGTTGGATGGGATAGCAAAACCGATACCGAGACTTCCACCACTCTTCGAGAAAATGAATGTATTGATTCCGATTATCTCTCCGTTAATATTTACAAGCGGTCCTCCGCTGTTACCCGGATTGATCGCAGCATCTGTCTGTATCATCTTTTTATATATTCTGTCTTCATTACTGCGGAAATTCCTGTTCATTGCAGACACCACCCCGACTGTGACGGTAGGTTCGGAATCTTTAATAAGATATCCAAATGGATTCCCAAGAGCGATCGTCCACTCTCCAATAATAATGCCATCAGAATCTCCCAGGTAGGCATGGGGAAGTTCAGTTTCAATATCTTTGAGCTTAATGACTGCTATGTCATTGACACCATCACTTCCGACAAGCTCTGCTTCAAAACTTCTTCCGTCGGAAAGAAATACTTTAATCTCAGTTGCATTCTGCACAACGTGGCTGTTCGTAATCGCATAGCCGTCCGCACTGATTATTACTCCTGAGCCAAGATTCTGCACTTCTCTCTTATAAGTTCGCGGTAGAAATCCCCTGTAGAAATCAAAGAAGAGTGAATTGAAAGGACTTGTCTGCACCACTTCTGTTCGGATAACATTCACACTTACTACAGCAGGTTTTACTTTTTCAATTGCATTGGTGATCCCGTTTCGACGCGAGAGTGTTACTTCCCCGTTCTTTTGCTGTCTTTCCTCGAAATCAATAGTATCACGTAGTGCGTAGTTTTTAATTTGAGGTTGAGAGACTTTGACCATCTCGTTTCGAGATGAATCTTTTTTGGTAATATCATTCATCTTGAGCACTAAAATATTAATACTCAAGAGTATGATTATCAGCAGAAATAACTTTTTCAAATCCATGAAACCTCCGAACGATGTTGTGTGTGCCGTATAAATTTGTTCAAGTTTTTTAGATGATTCATATATTGAGAAAGATATTCGCGTATGATAAAATGTCAAAATCATAGCAAAAAAACATGCGTACTTCCAAAAAGTTCAGAAAAATTTGACAGGAAAAATTCACAGACCTTTGAATATTTTATTATGAAAAATGAAAATAAGTCTGATGATAAATGATGATTGTTTATAAGGAGTGTAATAATGAATATCATGAATATTGCTGTAATTGTCATATTTTTAGTGATCTTACTTATGATCGATGAGTCTTATTCTGGAAAAAAGCTTATTAAGAAAATACCGAAAAGAATTTTGTCGATAAGCACTAATTTGTCAAAAAAATCCCTTCTAAAAATAATAGGATCTCTTTGTTTGAATAAAAAATATACCTTAGAATTTGTGGAACCGAATATGGTATTATTATCATATCCAATGGGATTTTTCCACTGGTCTTACCGCTTCCCTATTTATTTTAAAGAAGGGAAAATAATAATCGGGGTGAGAGGTTGGTATGGATTCGGAGATGTTTTTATAGCGAAATATCATAAAAGACTGTTTTCTTTGCTGAAAATTTTAATTGAAACATATGAATAGAAGGCGGTATTTTGCAAATTGTGGGAAAAGACTCGGATTTTGTTTATCTTTGCACTTGTCACAAGCTCTTCGACTTATGACAAGTACATATTTACTTGAGACATGTCGGAGAGCATGTCTTAAGTAAATGGGTTCTTGATTAAAAGTATATAACTCCCCCTCTTTCAATTATTACCGTATCTTCATTACCTTCCTTATGACATTCACATCTTTACTCTCTATCCTGATAAGATAGATACCATTACTCATGTCATGTCCCGCTTCATCTTTACCGTCCCATATTACTTCATTCATTTTTAATTTTTAATTTTGAATTTTTAATTCTCTAATGAGCTGCCCTTTGAGATTATAGACTTCAACATTCTTTACCTGCCCCTGTCGAGAAGAAAAATCAATTGTCGTAGAATTGATAAAAGGATTGGGGGAAACCATAATCATGTTCCCTTCTGAGCTTACTTCATCATCTATTGCTGCTCCATACGTAAATACAAACCTTATATAGGAGCTTCGACTACCAGGCAAACCGGATATAAAATACAAACAATCATCAAGATTATCAAGGTCAGTGTCTATTGGGAAATGCATGCGATATTGAGAATATTCTCGTTCTTCCTGAATATCCTCTTGTACATATTGAGTAATTTCGAGCTCCCTCCACCCGTCTTCCGGAGCCTCAGATATAATTCCAATACAATTCTCTAATACACCTGAATTAAAATCTCCTATATCCAACGTGGATCCATAATCTACATGGTCAACATAACAAGGCACTTCATAACTTCCCGAGGATATATCCCAGATCGGGAACAAACCTTCTAACGAGTTACCAAAGGAGACGTTTTGATATATATACAGATATGCACTATCTAAATCATAACCATAAGGAACTTCGGGAAGTGGAATTGAAACAAAAGACCGGACATAGCAGTTTCCGCCATTATACCAATCCCAAAAATCTCCTGTAATCATAGTATAAATATCAGCATAATACGTATTCCACTGTGTATTATAATCAATACACCCATCCATCTCAGGAACACTGTAAGTGGTATCTATAAGGGTATCTGCTGTCAATTGTATTGTCACAGCTACTAACATCGACATAAGTAACATTATAATTCTATTTCTCATACGAACCTCCATGGTGTGGGACGTTTTTATATAAAAAAGTTTCAAATGTCAAATTATTATCGAATGTAGTTGGCAGGTCATTGTTGATGGGTTGATGGATGGCGCTCCCAAACAGGGGTTTGGGAACGAGGGTGTCTTGGGGTTTGGGAACGAGGGTGTCTTGGGGTTTGGGAACGAGGGTGTGTTTGTTGGGATTTGGGAGCGAGAATACAAAAACCTTGCGAACGGTTGACGTAGGAAACCTTCGCAACGGTTGTACATCTTAAATCTCAAATCGGTGTTCTTCAATCATTCTACTTCCGTCATGAAGTGGTCCATGACGACTCAGGAAAAAGTATGGAAAGGATGGAGAAAAATTTGCAACTCAACATTCCGACATGTCAAGGCGTAGCATAGCGAAAACTGATGTTGAGGTGTAGAGAAATGAAGACAGATATTTGGTGCGCAAGATTGGAATCTTGCGTTACTTTTCTGGATTATGTTGTTTGGGTGTTATATCACAACCCAATTAAAAAAAGGGAGCACATGGCTCCCTTTAATATATTTCATCACCTTTAGAATGCGAGAAGTGCACCAAAGGATACTTTCAATCCAGTCGCTGTTGTATATATTGGCGAGGTATAATAGCTCACTCCCCAACTGAATTCAAAACTTGTAAATTCAAATCCTGAACCAAATGAGAAATGAGGTTTTTCATCACCACCAAATCCAAAACCGGCACGCAAAGGCAACCATTTCAAAGGCAAGTATTCTGCACCAAAAGAAAATTTGGGCTTCGCCGATGTGAGTAAACTTTTTCCAAATCCCTGTACATAATCTCCATAGAAAGTAAACTGATTGAGAGAATATGAACCGCCCATATGAATTTCAGCGGGGATCGATGTTGAAAAATCACCAACTGTGTATGTGGTGTCCACCACAATGGAATCTTTTATTTCTTCCCAATTTTCAATCCAATCATAGAGAGCAAAATCATCATCATTAACAGTGATTTGATGTTCTTCACACGCTTCAGTCCAGTTTATCGAAGCAAATAAATTATTTATCGCAAGGGATGCAGTTATCTTATCTGTGATCGGTGAAGTAAGACCGAGGGACACCCTAAATCCTGAACCAGCTCCCGGAAATACTGATTTTGCAATGATCTCGTCATTTTCAGTATCATATCCGGCAGTACGTATCAAGAGGTTATTGTGTACATCCATCACGCTGTCATTAGTGGAGAATTCTGTGGTGAAGTCCATTATTTCGCCATAGGCAAGTCCATTTATGTATCCTATACTAATACCCCCATAGATTGATGGAAAATCAGCAAAAGAGCCAAAGATCTTATCAACAGGAATTTTATCGCCGTATCCAAGTTTGAATTCAGAAAAAGAAATTGCAGAACCTTCGTTATTTTCGAAATTGAAGGTCTCCCCAATCTCATTACCATTCAAGACAATATCAAAATAATCTTTGCCAAGGTTAACAGAAGATCGAACGAGAGCATTTATAGCAAATCCGAATTTCCCGATCGACAAAGAAAGCGGAAGGTGCAGATCAGCGCTTGCTTTGAGAGAGAAACCATCATCCGGTATCCTGTCGAGAAATTCCTGCTCTTCTTCCTGAGTAAGATATTTTCCAACTATATCATTGTAATAGCCCAGATCAAGTGCATTATTCGATACATCGGCTGTAACCTGGAACAGGTTAAACGTCATAGAATTTTTGACTATTCCTAAATTAGCAGGATTCCAGTTTAGAGCATGGCATCCTCGTGCTTTTGCAATGTATGCATCACCCAGAGCAATACTGACAGGATTCGCAATATCTACAGCATATACAGCACATGTGAACAGAAGTAAACTAAGGAGGATTATTATCTTTTTCATTTTTCACCTCCTACTTCCTTAACATGGACATCCACACTGACATACCCGAATATCCTCAGATTATCTGAGCCCCTAACTATGACTACTTCTCCACCAGTGCCGATCAGGGGCAATTTGATTCCCACATACACATCTGGATTTTCAAACACACTGAAATCGCCATGTTCATGAGTCAGTTCTATTTCTATATTACTCACGACAACCTCTTCGCTTGTATGATGTACAGGATCTATCGTAGCTGATTCAACATAGAATGAGTCGATCACCAATTCCGGATTTGTCCACACTTGTGTTGAATCCGCCGCAAACCAGAATTCGACATAAGTACCAAAGGGCAGGAGATTTTCTGCAGTAAGATTGAGAAGTACGCCATCTAAGTTATCGCTTATCATATTCCGTGTGTCTTCATTGAATTCCTTATGTTCGAGCTCACTCAGCGTTACAGTTTGGGCATTAATGATAAATTTGAAAGGTGTCTCAATCGTATATGATCCGCTGATCGAGTCGTTCTTCGTGATTTCACCAATCGTAAAGCCGTTGCCTATGATTGCGTAGGGATTTGTCGCAGATACATGTGTCGGCACAATACTGAGCATTTCAGAAACGCCTTCAGTTATTACAACATGGTTCATCTGGTTTGGAAGGACAACCCCGCTGGTCTCATCAATATGAACTATCGCGGTATCTCCGTCAGGATTACTTCCGATCATATCAATATTCAGCCAGCAGTTAAAGCCAGTTTCATTATATACATCAAGATGCAATTCCGCATTCTGGAACATCATGACATTTGCAATACTGTCCGGTAAGTCTTCGATATCCAGATCTTCTTCAATATCATCCATTTCGAAATGCTTATGATCGATAATACCTTTTACACTATTAAAAATCATTTCAGATAGTTCGATTTCAGCTCTTACTTCATCTTCATAATATACAGTCACATATCCTGTAGTGGGTTCTGTGGTGACGATATAGGAATAATGGAGTGAATCAATTAATGACGACGAGAACGGGTCGTCACCTATCGTATGATCGGCAAAGCTGATCATCGTATCACCGGGACAGGATAAATTGAGAATGAGTGTATCGCCGGTTGCATCAAATATTTCATGAAATTTCACACGAATGTGTGCGACAAATGGCAGGGTATAATGTGCCGCAGGTATGCTGACATGCACATCACAACTGTCTATTTCTGCAAAGCAAAGCGAATATTCTCCTGTAGAATCAACTTCTACTGCCTTTTCATCCTCAATGGTCATTGAATTAAATTTTCCAATAACACTCTCAAAGATCAGTTCGCTGAGATGTATATCCGCATTTACTACATCAGAACTCGAAACAGTGATCAGTTCAGAAACCGGCATATCAACTTCAACGTGATAATGCACAACCTGGTCGAGGACTTTATGATCGGTAAAGCTATAACCGCTGAAATCTTCATTTGTGATATGAACCGGATTATGAAACTGATCTTCTATCTCATCAAAAATGATCGAGATTTGAGGATCAAACGAAATACCGGAAATATTAATATTCATCATTCCGCTTCGTATATCAGCTTCATCGAGAAGTATTTTATCTGTTGCATCTGCAAGAGAAAGAGTGTCATTCTGTGTGAATGTTTGAACAAGGTAGCCCGTCACTTCCCGGAATTTCATCTTACCAAATTCAATTTCGGTCGAAACAACCATATCCTCCGAAATTGTAACATAATCATCGGTGGCATCTGTCACTACATTGTAAGAGAAATGAAGCGAGTCGATAACATCTTCACGGGTTGACACTATTTGGAAATTTTCGAAATTCAGTGGGAAATCATTCTGTGTCGAACTTCCGTCAATATCAAATGTTGCTTCGAAAGGATTGCCGGTATCATCGAGCAATTCGATAAAATTAATCGTCACATGGGCATCGATAGGCAAATCATTATCAACACGAATATGTCCAAGGCAACTATCAATTGTCGCAGACACGAGAGATATTTCCTCGGCAGCATCTTCTATCGAGATAGACTCATCATGAGTAATTCTTTCTTCCGGCAGCTTGGCGCTTGCTTCACTCACGATCATTTCAGAAACACTGAAAGTGACATAGAAATTATCCTCTTCGAACACATTTATTGCCTGTCCGCCCGTACCATCTGTAGTTAGGAAAATGCGAAGATAGTTATCCTGAAATACCTGAGCACCTGAGAGGTCCAGTTCAATATGCTCCGTGGCATTAGCTGCAATTATGTGATCGATCTTATGCATAATTATCGGATCATCAAAAGTAAGCATTGCGCCGCTATAGATTTCAAGTCGCATAAAATATGTCGGATTTGTAGAACTCAGTGGAATGTCTGTATTATTTTTGAAATCAATATAGGCAAACCCGGAATCAATTACCACATACTCGATATTATCGTTTTCAAAGACAGAAAAACTAGTGTCGATGGGGGGGAAGCCATAGAGTGGTGGGATTGGTGTATTAATAATTGGACCTACGCCACCGCCGCCGACTG
>JAVCDK010000157.1 GCA_030765865.1 Candidatus Celaenobacter antarcticus
AATCCGAGTATGACGCATTGGCTGCACTGAACAATGATATTGTTGATGCCTTTGTCGGACCATCAAGCGTTGCCATGTATATCATAAAGAAAAACGGTTATGTGCAAATTACAACCGCTGAAGAACCACTTGAGACAAGCTATATGTATCTTGCTGTGGACAAAAATGATACCGATCTCATTGACTTCATTAATGTGGGAATGCAGATCGTCAAAGAAAATGGCACCTACGATCAAATCCATGAAAAATGGTTTGGAAAAATTGGACATGAAAAAGAGCCGGAGTGTGAAACACCCTGTGGGCATCCCTGCAATAAATAACCTATTCGAAAAGATTCCTGAGAATATTAAGGACGAATATTTTGAAGATATTCTCAAGGATGAGAATTTTTATCTTGAGAGAATAGTCTCCGAGGGACAGACAACTCCGAAAGGCACATGGCTTTATGAAGAGACAAACGAATGGGTACTACTCCTGAGCGGTTCCGCAAAATTACAGTTCAAATCGGATGGTCATATGCAAACTCTTCATCCTGGAGATTATCTTACAATTCCAGCCAGCACATATCATCGAGTTGAGCGGACTGATCAGAATAAGAAAACAGTGTGGCTGGCGCTGCATTATAGTTCAAAAATGAAGGATTACTAATGGGCATTTCACTTATCAATCACATGGCTGTGCTTATCGTTGTCGCATACGTACTAACAAGAACAAAACTGTATTCCGAAGTTATTATTGAAAAGAAATTAACTTTGAAGAATGGAATAATTCTCTCGGTTATTTTCGGACTATTCTCTATTTATGGAACAATGAGCGGTATCAAAATTTTTGACGCTACTGCAAACATCAGAGATCTGGGCCCAGCAATTGCAGGGCTGATAGCAGGACCTCTTGTTGGTGTTGGCGCAGGTCTCATCGGCGCAGTTCATCGCTTCTTTCAGGGCGGAGTTACCTGCGTTCCATGTTCGGCAGCAACGCTTTTTGCCGGACTCTTCGGCGGCATTATATATCTTGTAAGAAAGAAAAGGATCATCACGATAACGGGCGCGATCATCTTTGCTGTTCTCCTCGAAATCTTTCACATGGAGCTCGCATATTTCTGGAGTCTTCATACAGGAAAAATTAGCCAGACCTGGGGGATCATTCAACGTGCAGTATTTCCTATGGTACTTGCAAACGGTGTGGGTATTGCTATTTTTATTTTTATTGCAAGGAACCTTGTAAAGGAGCGCACTACTGAATCCGAAAAAGCAAAGATCGAGCATGATCTGCGTATTGCACACGATATTCAGATGGGAATTATCCCCAAAATATTTCCTCCCTTTCCCGAGCGTCCTGAAATCGATCTTTTTGCGGTCATCGAACCCGCAAAGGAAGTTGGCGGCGACCTATATGATTTCTTCTTTCTTGATGATAAGCACATGTGTTTTTGCGAGGGAGATGTGTCTGGAAAAGGAGTTCCCGCATCCCTGTTTATGGCTGTCACCAAAACCCTGATAAAAGCTCATGCACATTCCGGCATGTCTTCTGCAGATATTCTTCATAATGTAAATAACATGCTCTGCGAAGAAAATGAATCGTGTATGTTCGTCACAGTTTTTCTGGGCATTCTTGATATCGAAACAGGAGAAGTCATTTATTCAAATGCCGGACATAATATTCCATATATAATCCATAGTGATGGTTCTGTCACAAAAATTCCAAACACAAAGGGAATAGCGCTTGGCGTCCTTGAAGATTTTCAATTTGAAACGAAATCTGCATTCCTGAAGCAGGATGATCAAATGGTCATCTTTACTGACGGGGTGAATGAGGCGGTGAATATAAAAGATGAACAGTTTACACTTCCGCGCCTGGAAAACCTTTTATCTGAATGCAGTAATTGCCCTCCGAAGGAGACAAGTATGCGCATCATAGAAGATGTCTATGACTTTCAGGGTGATGCTGTCCAGTTTGATGATATAACCATTCTCGTGCTTCATTACAGAGTTTGAGGTTCTTATGAAATCACTAATAGTACATATAAAAAATTATCTTCCCGAAATTGCACGCGTGACAGAAAAATATGAAATTTTTGCAGAAGAAAACAATCTGTCACAACGCATTATTTATGATATCTCTCTCTGCCTCGATGAGCTTATAACAAATATTATATCCTATGGTTTTGATGATGATGACGAACATATTATAGAAATTCAATTTCATCTCAAAGACAATGAGATCGAACTTGTTTTCATAGATGATGGGATTGAATTCGATCCTGAACTAAAAAAGGATCCTGTTCACCTGAAACATTCTGTGGAAGAAAGACCAATAGGTGGGCTTGGCATTTATCTCGTAAAAAAGCTTATGGATGTCATAAAATATAAAAGAGTCCAAGATAAAAATATCTTAAAATTGACAAAATTCTTGAAAGAATCGAACTAAAGGAAATTGAAAAATTTCTTATCCATTATCGGAGGATTACATGGAAATTAAGCAAGATAAACATGGAGATATCGCTGTCCTTAATCTTATTGGACGTCTTGATGCAAATACTTCCGGAGAACTGGAAAGCGCCCTTATTCCCATGATCGACGGGGGAGAGAATAAGATCATTCTTGATTTTTCTGCATTGGAATATATCAGCAGTGCCGGATTGCGGCTGCTACTCCTTGCTGCAAAAAAACTGCGCAATAACAAAGGACAGATCGTTCTCTGCAGTATGAAAGATTTCATCAAAGAGATCTTTGAGATTTCCGGATTTACCCCTATCTTCACAATTGTTGATACGAAGGAAGATGCGTTTAAAGAGTTAGAATAAACCCAAAAATATTTGTTATTTTCAGGGATTCTTTACGAAAAGTGAAGAGTCCCTTTTTTTGAAGTACAAATTCTTAGTCTTTTGATAATAAACCCAGAGGGCACAGAGAAAGAAGAGAGAAAGGCGGCGGGTGAAGAAAAAAGAATAAAAATCAATCCATTGTCTGAAAGAAAATTACCCTATCAATCATTTATTATTTCTTCTGATTTTGCATACTGAACTTCATACATCAACATGTGGATAGATTTCAGAATGAATGATTTATACCATGAGGTTCGGACTTGATGCATTCCCAAAGATGGTTTTGGGAACGAGGAGTGTGGTTCGGGCTTTGGGAACGAGAGAACTCAGCACGCGGATGGAATTCGGAATGAAGAAAAACAATAATCGAAGTGAGTCTTAGCTCGAGCTCCGGTTCTTTGTTCTGAACTCCACTCAAAAAAGAAGTCCAGCCCAAATGGTTCTATGTTTTTTTTCGATGGCATAGTCACTGGTTCCATATTATTGTAAACCAAAAACATGATTCTCTTTACCAATTCCCAAATTGGTAAAGCAAAAAGCATAAATTGTTTTATATAGTATAAGATTTCCCAACCTGAGCAATCGTAATATCACCATCATATTCCCGGGTAATATACTCGATAATTGGATAGTCCTCAGTATGAGGGTAAAGGTGGGTAAGAATAACTTTTTTCACATCAGCTTTTGCCAGGATCTTAGAAATCAGCATGGGATTCAGATGAATCCCCTCGTGCACCTTTTGCGGAAACGAGCACTCCAGCACTGCAATATCTGCATCTTTGCATAAGGTTATTATATTATCGTTATAACTGGTATCGCCTGAGATGCATACTACTTTTCCCTTATACGTAAAGCGGAATCCAATACTGTTTTCCGTATGAAAGGTCTGAAGTGTCTGTATGTGTATATCGCCGTAGTCGAACTCCTCATTTCCCATTTCCCTGATCACAATATCATAAGAGGTTTCGAGGGTATCTGCGTATAATCCTTTCAAGTTTTCATAGAATTGCGTAAAACCTCTTGGTGCGATAACAAACAGTTCTTTTTCTCTATGACATTCAGGATCATGATTCATTGCGAAGAGCAGCGCGCCGAAATCATTTACGTGGTCAAGATGAAGGTGTGTCAGGCATACTGCATCGATGTTTTTATAGTCATAGCCAGCTCTCGGGATAGTATGAAGCACACCCGTTCCGCAGTCCACAAGTATCAGGATGCCACCCACATCGAGCAATCCGCCTGATGAATTTTTCTTTGGATCAGGAACACAGGAACCCGATCCTAAAACCGTATATTTCATGAAGACCTCTTCACGCTAATTGATACACAGGTTGGGAAAATATATAAATATAGGCAAGATTTATATGATTTTTATATTGGATCGGGTAGAAATCTGTTAATAATTATGAAATATCTAAATGAGGCTTCCGGGAAATTTGTCTATAATCACAATTTACTTATCCTGCAACTATATAATGATATGATCTTTTCCCCCTCGCTTTTAAAAAAATATGGAAGTAAAACAATATTTTTGATTTTTATTCATATTTTTATTGACAGGTCATTTCACTTTTAATACCAAATCGTCATAATTATGAAATACAGAGAAATCTCACTTGTGAATTAGATGACCTGTTAAAATAAGAACTGCTAGCCCCAGTTATTCAACCCGTTCACCTTGTTTCAAATTTCTAATTTCAAATTTCTCTCTGAACGGTTCTATTACATTGCCTTTAAAAAATATCTTGACGTATATGATATGAAAAGTAAAAATATATCGTATCTCATAATTTCAATACACGTAAACCACAATAAAAGGAGAACAAAATGAGCAAAAAGAAGACACTGACAACCGCTGCCGGGATTCCCGTTCCTGACAATCAGACATCTCTGACAGCCGGAAAACGCGGTCCCACACTCCTGCAGGATCATTACCTGCTGGAAAAACTGGCTCACTTCAATCGCGAACGAATTCCGGAGCGCGTCGTACACGCAAAAGCGGCAGGCGCACATGGAACCTTTACTGTAACTCACGACATCACCAAGTACACGAAAGCTAAACTTTTCTCAGAAGTCGGCAAGAAGACCGAGGTCTTAGGACGATTTTCTACCGTCGCAGGTGAGAAAGGTTCCGCAGACACTGTAAGAGACGTTCGGGGCTTTGCACTGAAGTTCTACACCGAGGAAGGCAACTGGGATCTTGTCGGGAACAACACGCCGGTATTTTTCATCCGGGATGCCATCAAATTTCCTGATTTCATCCATACACAGAAACGCGATCCCCAAACGAACGCCAAGAATGATACAATGCAATGGGACTTCTGGTCCCAGGTTCCTGAGTCGCTGCACCAAGTAACCATTCTGTTCTCGGAACGAGGTATTCCGAAGGGCATTCCCTACATGAATGGCTACGGCAGCCATACCTTCAGCTTCATCAACGCGGATAATGAAAGGTTCTGGGTCAAGTTCCATTTTAAAACCCAGCAAGGGATACAGTGCATACCTCCGAAAGAAGCCAGCCGTATTGCAGGGGAGAGTCCGGACTATCACACGCTCCAACTATTCGATGCAATCGAGCGCGGAGAGTTCCCGAAGTGGACGTTATACGTTCAGATCATGCCGGAGGTTGAAGCTAAAAATTACAGATGGAATCCCTTTGATCTTACCAAAGTGTGGCCTCATGGCGACTATCCTCTGATCGAAGTTGGTGTAATGGAGATGAACCAAAATCCCAAAAACTACTTTGTAGAAGTTGAACAAGCTGCCTTTTCACCTGCGAATGTGGTGCCGGGAATATCCTTCTCTCCCTGCAAGATGTTGCAGGCGCGTATCTTCTCATATGCGGATGCTCACCGTTACCGTCTGGGCGTCAACTACGAACGCCTGCCGGTGAACGCACCCCATGCGACAAAAGTTGAGAATCCTTACCAGCGGGACGGGCACATGCGATTCGATGACAATGGCGGACCCGGTCCGAACTACGAGCCGAACAGCTTCGGTGGTCCGACAGAAGACCACTCATATAATGATCCGCCGCTGAAGATTTCCGGTGACGCTGACCGCTATGAGCAAAAGCGCGGTGTGGACGATGATTACATTCAGCCCGGCAACCTCTACAGATTGATGTCTCCTGAGCAGCAAAAAGAGCTGATCGATAACATCGTAGGTTCCCTGAAAAAAGCTCCAAAGGAAATCCAGCAGAAGATGATCATCCATTTCCGTAAAGCTGATCCCGCATACGGTAACGGCATAGCAAAAGCACTGGGATTGATGTAACAATCAGGACATAATCTTAGAATAACCTGATCTCTTTTCATCTGACCGCCAGTTTCTAATTTCAAATTTCCAGCTTGCCGCGGCGTCTTGTCGAAGCGGAACGTTGTAAAGATCGTTGCATAGCGTAGTGGTGTTTCAAGTTTCCAATTTCTCTTTGCAATTCTCTATTACATTGCTTATAAAAATTTATTGACGTATAATATATGCCTTGATAAAAGGCAGCATACATATTAGTAATAAAGAAAGTTGAGATGGCATAAAAAATGGAAAAAACCACAGTACAAAAGAATTCAATTATGAATTCGGGAACTGATAAAAAACTAAAACTTAATTATAGAAGGTCATGTGATTGCCAACCAACGCATATTAACTGTATGACTGCTAAAGAATGGTTAAAATCACAATTAGGTGTATGGGAATTTTATTATGAAAGTCGAGATATTCGAGACAAGAATTTGCATCCCGCAACATTCCCAATATCCTTAGCAAAAAAAATAATTGAATTATTCTCACATGAAGGAGAGATTGTACTTGACCCATTTGTTGGTAGTGGAACAACACTTGTAGCAGCACAAGACACAAATCGGAATGCTGTTGGTTTTGACTTAAATCCTGCTTATATCAGGCTGTGCGAATCTCGATTATCTAATCAGAATATCTTTAACAAATCCAAGCAAATTGCAATTCAAGATGATGCTAGAAGTATTCAAGAATATCTTGATAATGATACGATAAGTTTGATCTGGACATCACCGCCTTATGCCAATCTTCTTAATAGAAAACGAAAAAATAAATCAAGACGGGATAGAAAAAACGAACAATTCTTAAAAGTTGAACAATATTCACAAGATGAAAGAGATTTAGGAACTTATGATATTGATAAATGGGCAATTGAAATGGGTAACATTTATGATAAGTTGCTGCCCTTGCTCAAAGACAAAGGACATTGTGTTATTAATGTGCCGGATATGTGGTGGGAGAATAAAAGAATTACTCTACACATTGCGCTAGTTGAAGAATTAAGGAAAAGGGGTTATGAATTGAGAAATACTATTATCTGGGACAGGAGAAATATTGTTAATAATATTGGAATTTTTGGTTGGCCAAGTAATTATATAACAATGGGTACAACATTTGAGTATCTTTTAGATTTTTGGAAGCCTCCTATAAAAGGAAATAAGTAATGAAAATATTTACAAAAGAGCAATTAATTGAAGAGCTTATAAAAATAAAAGAAATGGGTTGGATAAAAAATGCACGTCCAGGAAATGCAGGTGGCGTTGGCAATACCCTTGAAGATCTTCTTGGCATAGAAGAAAACAACCTGCCTATTCCAAATGCATCAGAGTGGGAGTTGAAATACCAAAGAGGTAATACTTCTTCTTTAACTACACTTTTTCACATGGAACCTTCACCAAGAGCAATAAAATTTGTTCCTCAAATTTTTTTACTAAAATACGGATGGTCGCACCAAAAAGCCGGTTTAGTATACCCGAGCAATGAAATGAGCTTCAGGCAGACTATTGGTGGTAATAGCAGAAGTGATAGAGGTTTCAAAGTAGTTGTTGATTGGTCAAATAAAAAAGTACTTATCTCTTTCAATGCTTCTGCTGTAGCAGAAAGACATTCTCGATGGTTGAAATCTGTAGATAAACGAGCAGGATTAAAAGAACTTAATCCACAACCCTATTGGGGATTTGATGATTTGTTGCATAAAGCCGGAACTAAGCTTCATAATTGTTTTTATGCCAAAGCTGACGTAAAGCGAATTGCTGGTGAAGAATACTTCCATTATAATCAGATTCTTATGCTTAAAAATTTAACTATTGAAAAATTTGTTAAGGCAATAGATGATAACGATATTTTAGTCGATTTCGATGCTCGTACTGGACATAATCATGGAACAAAATTCAGACTCAAACAGAACAAAATAACTGAATTGTATAGTGAAGTAACAAATATAACATAAAGAAAATTTTTTATTTCATAAGCTCTTTTAAGATAAATAAATACAATAAATCAATTGTATAATATTTCACAAATTATTTCAAATAAATTTACAGCCCAATCTCACAATTTGTATTTCATTTAAAGCTCAAAATAGTAATTTCCGATGTAACCAATTTTCCTTCAATAAATCGAATCAAAAATAATATTTTAAAATCGTATTACCCCTAAATGTCAAGTATTCTGCGCAAGATACTTGACTTTTGGTTTGTCATTATTGCTAAATTTTTACATATCGAAGAATGTTAAAATAGAATACTTTGAATATGTTTTATTTTCCTTTGCACAATATAACAGCATTAATTTCTCAAATAAATTGACAGTCCATTCTACTAATTTCTATTTCATTTAAAGCTCAAAACAGGAGGTTAACATGCAAACAATTATCATAATAGTTGTTCTCGGGCTTATTATATTGTTCAAAGCAATACGTGTCGTTCGCGAATATGAACGTGGAGTCGTTTTCCGTTTGGGAAGACTTCTTCGTGCAAAGGGTCCGGGTATATTTCTGCTCATTCCCTTTATTGATAATATGGTCAAGGTCGAACTTCGTACCGTAACTATGGACGTCCCACCGCAGGATATCATCACACGTGACAATGTGCCGGTAAAAGTGAATGCTGTTGTGTATTTCAGGGTTATCAATCCGGAAGATGCAGTGGTCAAAATTGAGAACTATGTACAAGCAACATCGCAGATCGCTCAAACCACTTTGCGTAACATTCTCGGTAAATCAGAACTCGATGAACTGCTTTCCGAAAGAGATAAGATCAGCATTGAACTCCAGCGAGTGATCGATGAACAAACCGATCCCTGGGGTATCAAAGTGAGTGTTGTTGAGG
>JAVCDK010000168.1 GCA_030765865.1 Candidatus Celaenobacter antarcticus
TTTGTAACCTGGAGAAATGATATTATTTTTGGGAAAAAGATAGAAAATGTGAATTCTCTGAGCATTGGGTTTGATATTACTTTCTAATACAATATTTTATAGGGGCTGAACATGTTCAGCCCTTTTTTCTTTACAATTATTTCTTACTATTTTCTAAGTAATCTCAGATAGAGAACCTGAATATGAAGCACGAAAAAAAATCAACGAAAGATGATGATCTTAAAAAAGTTCGTGAGCTCATTACTCAAGCGTATGGGCTGATGAATTCTGATCCGCAAAAATGTATCCAGGTCAGCAAAGAAGCACTAAAACTATCAGAAAAGCATCGGTTTGGTGTAGGTTCAGGGTATGGCATACATGCATATCGGTCTGGGCTATTTCCATCAGAGTCTTTATTATGATGCAATCCAAAATTACCTGAAAGCTGAGCCCTTCTTCCAAAAAGAGAAATACTGGTATGGATTAAGAAGTGTCTATAACAATATTGGGCTCGTATATAATCAGTGGGACGATCTGGAGAATGCACTGAAATACTTTCACAAAAATCTTGAATTAAGATCAAAATTTGATGATCCCAAACTCTCCAGCACTATTTTGAACAATATTGGCAGGATTTATCTGCAATTCGACGATTTCGATAAAGCTGTTAAGTATTTCACAGAGTCACTCACGCTATGCGAAAAATATGAATTGGAGTATATGGCATCAGTGTGCTATGATAATCTTGGCAGAACGTATTTCAAACTTTGTGACAAGCAAAAAGCTTGGAAATTCAACGAAAAATCGATTTCATTGAAAACTAAAATTCAAGATTATTCTGGCTTGAGCAATGTGTATCAAAGCAAGGCAATGTTGCTTATGCAATCCGAAGAATATAAAACAGCTCTAAAGATGCTGGATAATGCATTGAGTTATGCGACCAAAGTGAATGAACAAAGTCAGATAGCCAGCATCTACCTCATATTCGCAGATATCTATGAAAAATTGAATGATTTAGTAAAACAAAAAGATTTCCTTGAAAAAAGTCTGGACATCGCAGAGTTGCATCAACTCCGCTCAAATACTCTCAAGGCTTGTTTAGGCTTGTCTCAATATTATCAGCAAAAAGCCAATCACAAACAGGCATTACAATATTACCAAAGAGCACAACAGATCAAAGATCACCTTTCAGATGATAAGAAAAACAGTGCCATCCAGGAGATAAAAATCAAGATGGAAGTTGAACGAACTGAATACGAAAAAGAAATTCTAAAGCAGAAGAATGAAGAACTTGAAAGGATGAATGCTCAGATATTAGAACAGAAAAAAAGATTAGAACATGCTGAGAAAGAGCTGAAGGAACTTAATCAAAACCTTGAGCAAAAGGTAATAGAAGGGACAGAAAAACGGCATATGCAGGAGCAGATCATCATACAAAAATCAAAACTGGAATCTCTCGGGCGTATGGCTGCAGGAATTGCACACGAGATAAATCAACCTATTGGATTAATAAAGATCGCGACCCAGAATCTGTTTCATAAGTTTACCACACAGAAAATCACTGGAAAATATCTCAAAGAGAAATCTGCTTTCATAGAAGAAAATATCACAAGGATCAATAAGATAATCGAGCATATCCGCCTTTTTTCCAGGGATCAACAACTGGACAACACACAAAAAATTGATGTGAAAGAAATTGTTGAGAATGCACTTTCAATGATACAGATGCAGTTCAAGAATCATAATATTACAATCATAAAAGAAATTAAAAAAGATGATCTGTTTACAATAGGAAATAAATATCGTCTCGAACAGGTGATATTGAATCTGCTCTCAAATGCCAGAGATGCCCTCGATGAAAAATTTGATGAGCTGGATGATGAGAAGAAGATCATTATAAGAAATTATTCACAAGGGAAGAGAATTGTTCTGGAAGTAGAAGATAATGGATGTGGGATAGATTCGCAGACCCTCGAGTATGTCTTTGATCCTTTTTATACAACAAAGACCGAAACGAAAGGTACGGGACTTGGTCTCTCCATCTGTTACGGAATTATTCAGGAGCTGAAAGGAAATATTGACCTGGAAAGTAAAAAAGGTACAGGTACGATTGCCATACTCGAACTCCCTGCCTACTCGATTAAATCTTAAAGATAAAATGAAGGAATCATTATGAAAAAATTATCTATACTCGTTGTCGATGATGAAAAAGGATATCGCGATGAGATCAGTGAATATCTGAGCGATTGTGATTTCATCGTGCAAAAAGCAGAAACGCCTTCCCTGGCGCTGGAGATACTTCATTCTTCGGCCATCGATATAGCAATTGTCGATCTTAAACTTCCAGAAATGGACGGGATTACGCTCCTGAAAAAAATGCTTGCATTCGATCCTGAAATGGCAGTCATCATGATAAGCGGGCATGGTGATATGGAGAGTGTGATAAAAGCAATGAGGGAAGGAGCGATTGATTTTTTTGCAAAACCATTCGATCTTATGGATATACAATATTCGATTGAGCGGACACAGAAGTATCTCACGTTACAGAATCACATCTCTGAGATCCACGCAACATATGAGAAACTTCTCTCTGCAAAGGATGTGGGACAACGATATCAAATGATCGGCAACAGCAAAAGTATGAAGAACATCCTGCATTTGATGAAACAAGTTGCTGATTCGAATAACACTGATGTTCTTATCATCGGGGAAAGCGGCACTGGCAAAGAACTCGTGGCACGGGGAATCCATAATTTAAGTGATAGAAAAGAGAACATATTCTTTGATGTCAACTGCACTGCAATACCAGAGAACCTCTTTGAGAGTGAGTTCTTCGGACATGCAAAAAATGCCTTTACTGGCGCTGATTCTCTGCGAAAAGGATGGTTTGAAATCGCGAATCATGGAACGCTGTTTCTTGATGAAATAGGAGATATGCCCGTTGCAATGCAGGCAAAATTACTGCGAGTGCTGGAAGAAAGAAAAATACGGCGTGTCGGCTCATCTAAAGACATTGCAATCGATATCAGAATAATAGCATCGACGAATAAAAATCTTGAAGAAATGATCTCGAATAATTTATTTCGTAAGGACCTTTTTTATCGTTTAAATAAATTCTACATAAATATTCCCCCTCTCAGAGAACGGCTTGATGATATTGTTCCTTTACTGGAATACTATAATAGAGAATTCAGCTTATTGATGAAAAAGCCATTAAAACCATTCTCGGATAAAGCGCTCAAGGATTTGCAGGAATACGATTTTCCAGGCAATGTGCGGGAGTTGAAAAATATGGTCGAAAAAGCTGTGATCATGTTACAATCCGGCGATACTTATCTCAGGCTGGAACATGTTTCCGGATCATCACGAAAAAAAAATGCAGGGAATATTCTTACGGGCTTACCCGACCTTTCGCTTGGGCATCTCGAAACTCTGGAAAAAAACATGATTCACAAAGCAATGCAACAATCAAAGAACAATAAAACAAAAGCTGCAGAATTATTGGACACCACAAGAACAAGTCTGAACCGAAAGATTAAGAAGTATGGATTGCTATTCGACTCCTAAGGAACGAAGAGACGAGGAGTTGAGTCCAGATAGATCAGAAACGTCAGGAATCCTCGCTTTGCTTAGGATTCCTCATTGAATGATTGGAGGAGAAATGATAAAAAGATGTAGTAAAGATGAATTTGTGGAAGGGGCGATTTTTCATATATACAATAAAACTATGAAATCTCTAAAATTATTTTATAATGATAGTGATTATAGGTCATTCTTGGAATATTTTTCCAAATTCTATAAAAACTATCCATGTACTATCTTTGCATATTGTTTGATGCCAAATCATTTTCATTTTTTAATTCGACAGGATTCAAGAAGACCGATATATGAATTATTGAACCATTCCCTTTCATCGTATGTGAGACACCTGAATTCCAAACTACAAAGAAAAGGTCCCCTATTTCAAAGTAAGTTGCAGCACGTGAGGGTAAAAGACGAAAAATATCTTTTTCAATTAGTTATGTACATTCATAATAACCCTCGCAAAGCAGGTTTAGTAAACGATCTTATGGATTGGAAATATTCAAACTACTCAAATTTTATTGAAAGAAAAATTGATACATTCACGTCTAAAGTCTCTCTATATATTTTCAATGAATATTTAGATGATTATGAAGAAATGATTTCTCTTTATGACAAAGATGTTAATGAAAAATTGAAGGGGTTGTTAATCGACTTCGACTCCTAAGGAACGAAGATACGAGGAGTTGAGTAGGAGATGGAGGGTCAGGAATCCTCGCTACGCTTAGGATTCCTCATGCGATTGAACGGTTACGTTCACCTCACCCGAACGATTCCGTGCATATTTCATAATCACCTCATTTAAAGCGACTTAGAGAAAAAAACAACAAATTTATCCAACAAATCTCTGAACGAAAACGTTCATCTTCACAATAATGCTTTTTCTGTAATCTACGATATATCAGCCAATTAGACCATACTCAATTCTCGGCACGATTATTGTGTAATAACATTGTATGGAAAATATAATCATATTTCAAGCTCATACAGAAGCAAAGATGGAAATTTCAGAACTTTTTCAAAACAAGGGTTATATGCCATTTTTTGCAGAATCCCTCTCAGAAATATCCGTGATCATGAATAGCAATAAATGCTCAAAGACCTTCATGTATGTGAAGAATTTTTCTGACATCCGCCTGCTGCGAACGATAAAGTCTATGTATGGTAATATTGAGATCAATCTCATCATACCGCCACATCTCAGTGATATAATTAAATTACTAAAAAACAACACCTTCAATATCTTCGATGATATTACAGGTATTTTATGAAAGAAATTAAAAAAAACTCTTAGGAGGAGTACAATGAAAATGAAAAAAATTACAAGTTTAGTGGCATTATTCCTATTATTTAATATCGCAATTTTTGCAGGCACCTACAGTGGTGGCGCCGGAACTTCCGGTTTTACCGGCTCATACGATGGGCAGGGTGGAGCTATTGCCTATTTGAACACCAACCGTCCTGAAAGTTCGTGTGTGGGATTGTTCGGCCTGCTGGATGGGGGTGTAGTGAAAAACCTCTGGGTGTACACCAATACCTTTGTCGGGAAATATTATGTGGGCGCTATTGCCGGTCAAACGCTCAACGCTGCCCTTATCGAGAATTGCTTTGTTACATCTGCTCTGGACAAGTCGATTGAGGGTGTTAATTTTGTCGGCGGCGTAGTCGGCTCACTTGATGACGGTTCGGTAATTAATAGAAGCGGTGCAGTAGCTGATGTAAACGGACAAAAATATGTGGGCGGTTTGGTGGGACGCAACCTCGCTACGGTAACGGACTGCTATGCTTCGGGCAACGTAAATGGCACAATAAGCAATGAAGGCGGTTTGGTTGGCGGCAATACTTCTACACCAATAGTAAGCAACTCTTTTTGGGATACCGAAACCAGCGGACAGGCAAGCAGTGCAGGAGGCACCGGCAAAACCACTGCCGAAATGACCAGTCTGGCTACCTACACCAGCACTTCTACCAGCGGCTTATCCGCAGCCTGGGACTTTGTGGGAACACCCAACGATGATACCGGCATTGCCGACTGGTGGAACATGGATGAACCCGGAAGTTTCCTCGTTGACTATCCATTTCCGTCATATATTGATAACACCAATAACCCTACAGGTTCGGGCACCGAAGTCGATCCCTACCAGATTGCTAACCTGAACAACCTCTATTGGCTTACACAGACCTCCGCTGCCTGGGGCGCAGATGTGTATTTTGAACAAACCGCAGATATTGCCGTTTACAGCACTGCCTACATCGGATTTGGGAAGGGCTTTCTGCCCATTGCCCTGGGAAGTAGTTTCCAAGCTTCCTACAACGGGCAGGGGCACACAATTACCGGCTTGTACATCGACCAAAATGAAAGTTTTATCGGCTTTTTTTCTAGGATTATGGGCACCAGTGGTACACCTACGGTTATTACTGATCTTCACCTTAGGGATGTGGATATTACAAATACTCAAGGATGGACAGGCGGTTTATTCGGAATATCGAGTTTTACAACAATTCTAAGATGCTCATGTACAGGGACTGTCCAAGGCGTTGCAAGTGTTGGCTTATTAGCAGGAATTTTGAACCCTACTGCTAACATAATAGAAGAATGCTGGACTGCAGGCACGGTAAGCGGCACCGACAGAGTCGGAGGGTTGATAGGCCAGTGCGGTGGTGCAAATATAGAGCTTAAGATGTCAGATTGTTATAGCCGAGCTGATGTATCCGGTAATGATAATGTCGGTGGTTTGATAGGGTATATACTACATGGCGTATTTACCGGGCTTACAATTGAAAATTGTTACAGCACGGGAACAGTAACCGGAAGTTCAAATATTGGCGGATTGTTTGGATATGAAGATCCAAACTTTTCATTGGTTACCTTAACCGCCAATTTCTGGGATATGGAAAGCTCCGGTCTTACCGACGGAGTTGGCAATCTCGATCCTGATCCAAGTGGCGTCACCGGTAAAACCACCAATGCAATGAAGACCGAAAGTATTTCGAGCTGGGGCTGGAGTACGGATATTTGGGAAAGGATTGGTTATAATTATCCTCGTCTTAGTGAAAATACAGACCCTACACTACCTGTCACCCTTTCCACCTTTACTGCTCAATTTCTTGAAAATACACCAACCCTTTATTGGGAAACACAATCCGAAACAGACAATATGGGCTGGTTCATTTACAGGAATGAAGAGAATGATTTTTCATCCTCAGAAGTGATCTCTGATTTGATAGAAGGACATGGCACAACCACGGAGCAGCAGAATTATATCTATGAAGATAGCATTGAGAATCCTGAAATACAAGATACATGTTATTACTGGTTAGAATCCATTGACTATAGCGGAATGGTTCATCATTATGATAAAGTAGCTGTACTTACAATTCCTAATCAAGATGATCCGGGAAGTGGTCTTATTCCTGAACCGGAACGATATGGTCTTTTACAGAACGAGCCGAATCCAATGATCTCATCCACAGATATTGCATTTAATCTGCATGAAATGGCGCAAGTGAAATTGGACATATATAATCTTAAGGGACAGCTCGTGAAATCTTTGTATACGGGCATGACGGATTCGCAATCAATAGCATGGGATGGTTCTGATAATAAAGGCAGAAAGCTCTCAGCGGGTGTGTATCTGTATAAACTGATTGTGAATGATAAAACTAAAGACACGAAGAAGCTTATTTTGATGAAATAAAAGGACTTAAAGAAAATATAGTAGGGGCTGAACATGTTCAGCCCTTTTTATTTATTATGAAACATTGCGAATGGTCGAAGCGCAACGTAGACCTTCGCAATGGTTGAAACCAATTAAGACCGTACAATTGCGACCTGTCACGTCGTAGAACAGAAAGCATTCGGGGCGAAGTCGGAAGGATACCTTCGTCACTAATTCGCAATGTTCTAAAATTTATTTTGATGAGATAATTCCTAACTCGAGTTAAGAGAAACCTGCGACGCTGGACTTGAAACGAAATTGCTTCGCATTCTGAACTCCACTCCGAATAACCCGGTGAAATAAAAAAGAAATTTCAAAGGTTAAAAATTCAGCGTGAAGTCCAGTTTGTAGTATTTAATCTTTATTTTACAGCTACAACTTTGCGTATGCTCGGAACTTACGCAAAGATTCTGTCTATTTATGTATATGATGTAGAATTTCAATAGGCATTTATAGTTTACTTGACAATGTTATTGCCTCAGAATGAATGATTTTATTAAATCAGAAGGAGTATTCAATGAAAAAGATAGTATTACTTATTATTGTCATTTCGCTATTTATTTTCTCTTGTTGTGCAAAATCAACAAAACCAACAGATGCTGATATTGTTGAAGCAATAGAAACTATTAGGGATTCCCTCGAAATTCAAATTGGACACATTGTGCAGAGTATCAGTGTGTATATCCAAACTTCAGATGATGTATATTTTGCTACTACAACCCTTCATGAAAGAGATGAAATAACGCCCGATACCTATTTCCGTTTTGCCAGTAATACAAAGAACTATACTGCTACTGCAATCTTGAATATGTATGAAGATGGTTGGCTTGATATCTATGACACTATAATTGACACAATTCCGGGAACTGACATTCCATATGTGCCCACAACTCCAGCTTGGGATATTCCATACAAAAATGAGATCACAATTGAACAGCTCCTTCAGCATAGTGCAGGAGTATATGATGTGGATAACGACATCGTACCCAACTGCGGAGGATATTCTTATGTGCATTTTATATTTAGTGCTGATCCAACCCATCAGTTTACTTCTGAAGAATTAGTAAATCAGGTCACTATTAATGATCTGTATTATTTTGCTCCGGGAACCGATTATCATTACAGCAATACCGGCTTCACTATTTTGAGTGAAATTATCGCTCGAGTGTATACAGCTCATACTAAAGATGAGAAAACCTATGCAGATTATCTCTATGATTATATAACTGGAGCGAACACACCTGTGCCTGTTGATGTTCATTTTCCCGACGAAGCAACTGACGTAGCTTTGCCTGACCCCCATGTCTGCGGCTTGTTGTACGAAACGAATGGAGATACGATCTTATTTGATGAAACAAATATGAGTGCGCATGTGGCTGAAGGTAATGGCTATAGCAATTTCGAAGAAATGAACACCTATATCAGGACATTGATGACCGGCCAGAACGTGCTTGAGCCGGCAACAGTAACTCTTATGCAAACAGATGTTTCACCGGGTAATCCGGGATATGGTTTGGGGTGCACACATACAACAAATATCGGCTATGGTCACAATGGCTGTATCAGAGGGTATTTCACTATAATGGCT
>JAVCDK010000079.1 GCA_030765865.1 Candidatus Celaenobacter antarcticus
CTCTCCTTCCCGAAATGGCTCATAAACAAATTGCGCTTTTATGATAAGAACATGCGGGATATTGCTCATCAGCAGACATTTTCAAATACCTTTTCCTATATACAGAATCCATCTCTCTTTTTCCTGCCCTCGATCAATTATACCTTTTCCCGGATTCGTGAAAAAAACGAGTCTACTCCGGGCACTACACAGGAAAAACTCGTTCAAAGAATACATTCCCTGGACGGGAGTTATAAAATTGGTTTCATGATGGTGAATGCGGGTTTCTCAGACAGGAAATTTACCAATGAAGGAGCACTGGATTTCGGTTTCAGTAATGTAAAATATTTTTATGGACTCTCAACAGCGCTCTGGAATACAGAAGTCAATCTTGAGTATGAGCAGGAGTTTGTGGACAGTCTGAAGATCGGCTGGTTTGATTTTAAGAAAGCTCATCTGTATAAAATAGGGGTAAATTATCATGAAGGCACGACAAATTTCAAAGCAGATTTTTCTCATAGATCAAATCACTATCTTACCGGGGAGAGCAACAGTAATTTTGATCTCCTTAACTCCCAGCTTTCATTTAATCTCATGAACAACAGTATTTCAAATCGTGTGAATTACAAGATAGGGAATCTCGAACTGTATCCCAAAGTGAAGGAGCTCATTTATGTAGGAGACGGAGAAGGTTTGTATGATAGTCTTGGTTTTTATCAGGAAGATGGAGACTACGATTATGAGATCACAATTGTCGGAACACCGCAGCCGATCACTGAGCTTCAAATGAACTGGAATGTGCAGATCAATCCGGCGAGGGCGATCACCTTAAAAGATAAGGGTTTAAATGAAATTTTGGATAAACTTATTTTTACTTCAGATATTGCAATACAGGAAAAATCCACTACCCCACATAAACTTGATCTATACCTGCTCAAACCCAGCGCTCTGATGAATAAACAATATACGGACTACGGGTACCAGCGGTATAAGGAACAGCTCTGGTATAACATCGTGAAAAACAGGATCGTAACCCGGTTGCTTTACGAAAAGGTAAAAAAAATAGATAACCAGTACGAGAATGATTTTGATGAACTGGATCAGGATACCTACACTGCTGCGATGAACTTTTATAATGTGCAACACTGGAATTTTGAGAATGAAGTATCCTATACAGATGTAATCTCAAATTATCAAACCAAGGATTTTCTGCACTCCGAAGTATGGGGAGTTTCTACTGATATTGCATATAAATTCAGTTATAATATGATCGTTTCGTCTGAGCTTGCTCTGGATGTTGAAAAGGGCGCGAAACTCGACGGCATAGACGATTATAAAATAACTTCCTATACGATCGAGCCAGAGTTTACTTATAATGCCGGTTCGAAATACCACGTTACCGCACAGGTTCATTTACAGCAGAACAAACGGGAAGGATCCGATTACTTTGCGAATATCCTTTTCAGCAAACGCGCAGGTTTGAATACAAGATTAACGCTGCAGTTTGACTATAAATTCAGTAAATATGTAACCGGATTTCTCAAGTATTATTTGGAAAAATATCCGCAATCTGACGCACGGTATCAACTCAAGATGGAAGTAAGAGCGGATTTTTAAAAAATTTATTATTTGTTCATTCATACTATCAATGAATAAAAAACAGAAGGATAAAATTCTAGATTAACATGAAAAATACGAAGTATATGATAACAAAGCCAACGCTACTTTTAGACGAGGAAAAGTGCGGAAAAAACATAAAAGCTATGTTTTTAAAAGCACAACAAAATAGAGTAAGTTTCCGACCACACTTTAAAACACATCAATCATTAGAGATCGGCAGGTGGTTCAAAGGACTCGCTGTGGATAAAATAACAGTTTCCTCACTTAAAATGGCACAGTATTTCTCTGAGGAATGGAATGACATAACCGTGGCTTTCCCCGTGAATATTTTGGAAATAGCTACCATTAATCAACTGGCAGAAAAAATACATCTCAATCTATTAATAGAGTCTACAAATACTATTGACTTTTTGAAGAAAAATCTGAAACATAAAGTCGGTTTTTTTATTAAGATAGATGTGGGCTATCACAGGGCAGGAATACTTCCAACAGATATTGATATGATAAGCAATATTTTAGCGCAAGCAGGAGAAGGTGATAAGCTTATCTTTAAAGGATTTCTTACACATGCAGGACATGCTTATACTTGCAGAATGCCTGAAGAAATAATTGATGTACATAAAAAAAGCGAGGAACAATTAATTATCTTGAAAGAAAGATATAAAGCAAAATATCCCGATTTTATTCTATCGATCGGGGATACTCCTACTTGCAGCGTGGTCGAGGACTTTTCCAGTATCGATGAGATACGACCCGGCAATTTTGTCTTTTATGATCTTTCCCAATATCAAATCGGTTCTTGTACCATAGATCAGATTGCGGTTGCGATGGCGTGCCCCATTGTTGCCATCCATGAAACGAGAAACGAAATAGTTATATATGGCGGGGGAGTGCACTTTTCCAAGGAAAGATTAGAGGATGAAAAATACGGAACAATTTATGGAAAAGTAGTTGAGAAAAAAGGAAATATTTGGGGAAATTTAATTCCCGATATGTACCTTAAAAGTCTATCCCAGGAACACGGCATTGTTGCAGTGCCGAAATCGAAAGTCTCTGAATATGAGATAGGGGATTTGCTTTTGATACTTCCTGTGCATTCCTGCATGACTGGCAACCTGATGAAAGAATATGTGACAATTGATGGGAGAATGATAGAGAGGATATGAGGATAATGTTTTTGTTGACGAGGAATTTTTCCTTTTCATATTTATGAATGTAATTTGATCATAAAGGCAACAATAAATGTAATAATTTAGGAAAGTTAAATATGCAAGATTTGATGACAATAAAAGAAGCAAGTATTTGGGCATCCGAATATATAGGTAAAAATGTCACACCATCAAATATATCATATTTAATTCAATATGGAAGAATACCAAAAAATGGGAACAATGGTAATGCTTATGTAAATAGATATGATTTAGAAAAATATTACAAATTAAATCATGGAACTAAGGAAGACAGGTGGAAAAAGCAACTTGGAGATGATTTAAATTGGAGACTTTCATTTTCAGAATATAAAGAATCAGAAACAACAAAACATGTTCATAGACTGCATCCGTACAAAGGTAAGTTTATTCCACAGCTCGTTGAATACTTTTTGGATAAACATACTGATAATTTTAAAAATACATCATTTTTTAATGCAGGTGATATTATTTTAGACCCTTTTTGTGGTAGCGGGACAACTCTTGTGCAGGCAAGTGAATTAAATTTACATTCGATTGGAATTGACGTTTCTGCATTTAATGCTTTTATAAGTAATGTTAAAATTGGAAAATATGACATTGATGATGTAAGAAAATCCGCTAACATAATTACAAAAAAACTTAAAAATTTCCTGAAAGAAAGAAACAATGTTGAATTTGAAAACAGACTGTTAGACGAGTTAAAAAATTTCAATAGTGAATTTTTTCCATCCCCGAAATTTAAGTATAAAATAAGAAAAAAAGAAATTGATGAAAAATCATATGGCAAACAGAAATCCGAAGAGTTTTTAAATATTTATTGGAAACTTATTGATGATTACAAAATTGAATTAATACAAGACAAGAACATCACATTCCTAGATAAATGGTTTCTAAAAGTTGTTCGAGATGAGATTGATTTTGTCTTTGAACAGATAAAACAAGTACAAAATCTGGAAACAAAAAAACTACTTGCATTAATATTAAGCCGTACGATTCGTTCGTGCCGCGCGACAACCCATGCAGATTTAGGAACTTTAAAAGACCCTGTAACTTCAACATACTATTGCAAAAAGCATGGAAAGATATGCAAGCCATTATTTTCCATACTAAGTTGGTGGAATAGGTATTCCAAGGATACGATTAATAGAATTTTGCAATTTAAACAGCTCAGGACAGAGACTTTTCAAAAATGCTTTGTTGGTGATAGTCGAACGTTCAATATTTTTAAAAAGATAAATGATAATCATCTGGAGTTTAGTGATATTTTGAAAAATAACAAAATTGCAGGTATTTTTTCAAGTCCACCATATGTTGGTTTAATTGATTATCATGAACAACATGCTTACGCCTATGATTTGTTTGAATTTGCTAGGAAAGATGAATTAGAAATAGGATCTTTGTATAAAGGGCAGGGACTGGAAGCTCAGAAATCCTATGTTCAAGGTGTTTCAGATGTTTTGAATAATTGTAAAAGATTTTTAAAAATAGATTATAATGTATTTTTGGTTGCTAATGATAAGTTTGGTCTGTATCCAAAAATCGCAAAATTATCTAAAATGAAGATTGTAAACGAATATAAGAGACCCGTTTTAAATCGTGTAGAAAAAGACAGATCAGCTTATGCAGAAATAATATTTCATATGAAGGAGGGATAATTATGGTACTGTCAGATAGGATAAAAGAAAAAATATCGATAGAAGTAATTAAAACTTTAGTTGCGCGATTTAAAAATTTTCCTGAGGATTCTTCAAATAATAGAAATGCACCATTTCACGAAGCATTCTTAAATGCCTTTGCTGATAAGCTGGAGGGTAAAGTTTTGGATATACCATTCTTTATTAGTTTAAGTAGTTGGTTACATGGTTTAAATACTACTCTAGGTCAAGCCTTTTTTGAAAATATAGCACACCATCTTTCCAATGGCGAAAAAAGGGAATATACATCCCGAAGATTGGGCAACTTACAGATTTCACAAACACAAAGGAATAATATTTCACAAATAATTGCTGATTTAAGCACATCAACAAAACTACCAAATTTAGAAAATGAAAATGATACACTTTTTGCTGATGATAATTCACATTCTATTCATGCAATGGATTTTTCTGCTGATGTATTTTATGAGGAAGAGGACAAAGTAATTGCCATTGAATTGAAATCAGTAAAACCAAATTCTGGTGAAATGAAAGGCGAAAAGCAAAAAATTCTTGAAGGGAAAGCAGCCTTGTACAGGAAATTTCCAGGTAAAGAGATTCTCTTTTACATTGGCTTTCCATTCGATCCCACAGTGAACATTGAGAACGAATTAGTGACAAGCTACAATAAAGAAAGATTATTAAGTTCAATTATAAATATGAAAAAATATTTTGCATCTAAAGAAACATTGGTTGCATGTGAGCTATGGGATTTTCTTTCAGGTCATGAAAACACAATGGTACAAATTCTTGAAATTATTAATAACATTGCCACACCTGAGTTCTTAACTAAATATAACTTTCTGAACATTACCGAAAACCGTTTTGAGCCGAGCTATGTACAAATCCTTGAAAAATGGTTATTATTTTCTGAGAAGGAATTAATTCTTAATGATGCTTCTATTATAAACTCAATTTCAGACAATAGAACTTTTACTCGTGTATATAATAAAAAAGTATTCGACAATAATGGGAGCTATAATTATGATCGATACTCGCAACTTAAAGAGTTAATATAACAAAACTCAAACAAACAATTACAATAAGCAATTTTTTAATTCACTTAATAATAAGGAAAATTCAAACTTTATATCACTCCCAGATTCCTACCAACTTAAAAGCGTCTATAAGTCAATAAATTTCCAAAATAAAAATTGACAATCCAAACAAACGTAATATCTTATTGTCATATTAATAATACACGGGGGTTCACAATGGATACATTAACATTGAAGGTGCCGGAAGTGATAAAGACACTCCTTAATAGCGCTGCAAAAAAGCAGAGCATGAGCAAATCAGATATTGTCCGTCAAGCGCTTATAGAGTATTTTTCAAAGGATTCGACGACCGTTTCAGGTTCATTTCTCGATTGTGCAGAAGATCTTGCCGGTACAGTAAAAGCTCCCTCTGACCTTTCTACAAACAAAGCTCGTCTTGAAGGATATGGTTCGTGAAGCATAAAAAGATAATCGTCGATACGGGTCCGATAGTCGCTTTTTTAAATAAGAATGATCAATATCACGAATGGGCAAAAACTCAATTCTCATTGCTGAATCCTCCGCTAATTACTTGTGAATCAGTAATATCTGAAGCGTGCTATTTGCTTAAGAATTTTGAACACGGAGCGTCAAACGTTTTAGAATTAATTGAAAGACAGTTAATAATTATGCCCTTCGATCTTCAGTCTGAGATTGTATTGATAAAAAAACTTGTGGAAAAATATAAGAACATTCCCATGTCCTTAGCTGATGCCTGCCTTGTGAGACTTTCCGGGCAAATATCTGATAGTGTAATATACACGCTCGATACCGATTTCAGAATTTACAGAAAAAATCAGAGGAATATTATACCGCTTATCATTCCAGATACTGTATAATTTGTACTGAGGATTTATGGGAGAACAGTAAGATAATTTATTCTCTTAAATCACTCCCAATTTCTTACCAACCTTTTTAAATTTTTCAAGTGCTATATTGAGTTGCTCGTCTGTATGAGTAGCCATAAAACTGGTTCTGATAAGGCAGTCATGTTCTGGAACTGCCGGAGGTATAACAGGATTGATGAACACGCCGTCATCAGCAAGCATGCGCCACATCTTGAATGCGGTCATCAGCTCTCCCACATGCAGCGGAATGATAGGTGTACAACTTGTACCGATATCATACCCCATATCTGTAAATTCTTTTTGCATATATCTGGTGATTTCCCACAAGCGTTCAATTCGCTCCGGCTCGCTCTCCATGATATCAATTGCAGCTATCACAGTGGCTGTAGAAGCAGGTGGAAGACTTGCGCTAAAGATGAGCGGACGGGAGAAATGCTTCAGATAGTGCATAAGCACTTCGTTTCCTGCAATGAAGCCGCCGACAGATGCAAGGGATTTGCTGAAAGTACCCATGATAATATCAACTTTATCTGTTAACCCAAAATGATTTGCAGTACCAGACCCGTTTTTGCCGAGCACACCGATCGAATGAGCATCATCGACCATTACCTGTGCGTTGTGTTTCTGTGCCAGATGCACGATCTGGGGTAAATTTGCGATGTCCCCTTCCATACTGAATACACCGTCAACAACGATCAGTTTGGGTGTTTCTTCAACGTTTTGCAATACGCGCTCAAGGTCATCCATATCATTGTGATTAAAGCGGAGCATTTTACCGTAAGATAAACGGCAGCCATCTATGATACTTGCATGATCCAGTTTGTCGGTAATCAAATATTCACCACGCCCGACAATGGTGCTCAGCACACCGAGATTTGCCTGAAAGCCTGTTGAATAAGCGAGTGCGGCATCCATGCCAACCAGATCAGCAAGGCGTTGTTCAAGTTCAATATGAATATCAAGAGTGCCGTTAAGAAATCGCGAACCAGCACAACCTGTACCATATTTTTTAATCGCATTTTCAGCAGCTTCTTTTACTTTGGGGTGATTGGTAAGTCCAAGATAGCTGTTGGAACCGAGCATCAGAGTTTTCTTTCCATTTACAATAACTTCAGTATCCTGTTCTGAATTGATTACGCGGAAATATGGATAAAAACCTTGCTCTTCAAGGATTTTTGCTTGTGTAAAACTGGCGCATTTATCATAGAGATTCATGTAGTACTCCTTTTAAATTAACAAAGAATGTTGACTCATTGTTTTGGTGATTTTGTTAAATTTGATTTTCATTGCCCATATTTCAAAAATTTATTTTTTAGCTGTCAATAAATTCAGATTTGAACTTCCAGTAAAAATATTGACATTATCAATCCTAAAACAGCAATTAATATAAACCTATGAAAAACAAGATCATACTCGTATTTCTTATAATTATTTTGTGCACTTGCAGTCTTTTTGGTGCAGAAAAATCACGTCCTACAATTGGAGTGGTTTTAAGTGGCGGCGGTGCGAGGGGAATTGCTCACATCGGTGTGCTACGAGCTTTGGAAGAGTATAATATTCCAATAGATTTTATCGGGGGAACGAGCTTTGGCGCTCTTGTCGCTGCATTCTATGCTTCTGGATATTCCGTAGAAGAAATGCAGAAGATAATTGAGAACACAGAATGGAATATTGCAACTAATCCTGACAGGCAGCAATATTATTATTATTCCCGAAGGATCAATGAAGCGAATGTGCTGAGAGTGAGATTTCAGGACTGGGAGCTGAAATTCCCGAATTCTCTGGGAAACAAACAGGAGATCGTCAGCCAGCTTGATTATTTTTTTACACGAGCGAATTATTTATGCAGAGGAGATTTCCTCAAACTGAAAATTCCGCTCTTTATTTCGACGACAGATATAAAAAATGGAGAAAATCATATCTTCACCCAAGGGGAACTTTCACAGGTTGTGCAGGCGAGCATGACCGTACCTTTTCTGCTGTCTCCCACTTTGATAGATTCGATTTACTATGTGGATGGAGGAATTACCAATAACCTTCCTATCAGCAGCATGCGCGATATGGGAGCTGATATCATTATCGCTTCGAATGCTACAAATTACCTGGCAACAGATACCGACCTTACGAATATCGCGAGCTTTACAAACCAGCTTATCAATATAATGATGTTCTCAAAAATCAAAGATGAACTCGCACAGGCAGATATCATAATCAGACCTTCTACAAAGCATATAAAGAATACAGAGTTCTCACGATTTAAAGAATTGCTGACTCTTGGATACTATGAAACATATTCTCACATAGACTCCATTCTGAGCAT
>JAVCDK010000014.1 GCA_030765865.1 Candidatus Celaenobacter antarcticus
ACCTCAAATTGAGCAGAGATTAGCAGGATTTCAAAATATTAGGGAAAATGGTTCTGAGTTTGAATTGTACAAAGAACTCATCTTCTGTCTGCTGACGCCGCAATCCAATGCAGAACGCTGCTGGTTGGCTGTGGAAAAACTCGAAAGAAAAAATTTGCTTTTCTGTAATGATCCTATAAAAATCGCAGAATGCCTGCGCGGTTATACAAGATTTCATCATACAAAAGCAAAGAATATTCTGAAGAATAATGAAGTGCTTTTCATAAATAATAAGATTTGCATTAGAGATCAACTCAACAAATCAGTTGATCCACACGAGAAGCGTGAATGGCTTGTGCAAAATATAAAAGGAATGGGATACAAAGAAGCAAGCCATTATCTCCGGAATATCGGATTGGGTGAAGAATTAGCAATCTTGGACAGACATATTCTAAAGAAGCTGGTTGAATTTGAAGTAATTGGGTCTATCCCAACTTCTATATCTAAAAAGGTGTATTTCCAAATTGAAATACAGATGAAAACATTCTCACATCAGATAGGAATACCGATATCACATATTGATTTTGCATTCTGGTATATGCAGAAAAAGTTCATTTTCAAATAAAATATTTGACACTGTAACGTTTATCTTTATGATTTCGTTATAAATTTGTAATGAGTTCAAATATGGAAAACTTAAAAAATATTTTAGAAGCTGCGAGTATTAAGCCAACCTTCGAACGGTTGAGCATACTCCAGTATTTGGACAAAAAACACAATCACCCAACTGCTGCAATGATCTATGAAGAAGTGCTTAAGAAAGTGCCCACTATATCAAAAACTACAGTCTATAATTCACTTAACCTCTTTATAGATAAAGGGTTTGTCACTCCATTATACATTACCGGCTCGGAAGTTCGATACGACTTTGCCACAAAACCACATCATCATTTTTTCTGCGAAAAATGCGGAAAAATTTATGATCTTGAAGTCGAATGCCCCATTTTTAAGAAGAAACACTTTCAAGGGCATTTGATAAGAGAGCAACACAGCTACTTCCGCGGTATTTGCAGGGACTGCCTTGAGAAAGAAAAGATGGCAAAATAATTAAGATGAATATTATCACAGGCATCGCACAGGAAATTTGGTTTCTTCTCAAAGAAATGGCACCTTACCTGCTTTTTGGGTTTTTTATAGCAGGAATCCTCAATATTGCCATCCCCCCAAAAAAAATCTATAAACACCTTTCAGGAAAATCTTTTTGGTCAAATGTAAAGGCATCTCTCTTTGGAATTCCGCTGCCACTTTGTTCGTGCGGTGTCATACCGGTTGCTGCTTATCTAAGAAAAGAAGGCGCAGGAAAAGGGGCAACAATTTCATTCCTTTCATCAACTCCCACAACGGGTGTGGATTCGATCCTCGCAACCTATGCACTTCTTGGTCCCGTCTATGCAATTATCAGACCTATCGCCGCCTTTTTTGCAGGAATTTTTGGTGGCACGCTCACTAATGTCATCGATAAAACTCCTGATGATAATATCATACTGCAGGAAGGATTTTCATGCAATCTCTGCGATGAGACCGAACCACATTCTCACAAATTTCATGAGAAAGTGAAAGCAGTTTTTCGTTATGGATTTTTTGATTTGATTGAAGATGTAGCCAAATGGATACTGATCGGAATTGTTATTGGAAGCATTATTTCTTTTTTTGTACCGGATAATTTTGTGGAGCGCTATTTTGGAAATCCGTTGTTTGCATATCCAATTATGCTCATTATTTCCATCCCAATGTATGTATGCGCCACCGGCTCCATACCCATTGCTGCCTCACTTATATTAAAAGGAATGACACCGGGTGCCGGCTTGATCTTTTTGATCGCCGGACCTGCGACAAATGCTGCAACAATAAGTTTTGTAGGAGGGAAACTCGGCAAAAAGTCGATGATATCATATCTCGTTTCTATCATAATAACAGGTCTGCTTTTCGGTTTTTTTATTGATCATATCTGGAATCTTTCCGGTAAAAATATAAACTTTTTTACCAGCAGTATGAAGATGCTTCCCGCATGGATAAAAACATCATCAGCTATACTGTTGATCCTACTTATCCTCAGAGCATTTCTTTTAAAATTTTTTATGAATAAGAAAATAATCATTCAGGATGAAAATATGGAAAATATATTTAAAATACCTGACATGAACTGTAAGCACTGTGTCATGTCCATTCAAAATGAAATCAAGAAGGTGTCCGGAGTGAAAAAAATTGACATCTCTCTTTCCGATAAACTGGTTAATGTAATTGGTGAATATAATAGAAATGAAGTTATTATCGCTATAAGAAATGCGGGCTATTCTATAAAAAAAAATAAATTACTGGCAGAATAGGATGAATTTAAAAATCTTACACAAAATAAGTTATGGATTATATATTATTAGTTCAAAAAAGGATAGTAAGATAAATGGACAGATTGCTAATACAGTTTTCCAAATTACATCAGAACCACCAACAATTGCAGTTAGTATAAACAAACAAAATTTAACCCATGAATTTATTCAGGAAAGCAAAATCTTTACAATATCTATTATATCTCAAAATACACAGATGAAATTGATTGGAAATTTTGGTTTTAAATCTGGAAGAGATTTTGATAAATTTTCTGATGTAATATATAAAATAAGTAAAAAGGGTGTGCCGATTATTATGGAAAATAGTATTGGTTATTTAGAATGTGATCTCTTAGAAAATATTGATGCCGTAACTCATACAATTTTTATTGGGAAAATAATCAATGCTGAAATTATAAATGAAGAAGATGAACCAATGACTTATGATTATTACCATAAAGTAATAAAAGGTAAAGCTCCAAAATCTGCACCAACATATATTAATGATAAAATAATAGAAATAAAGAAGGAGAAAAAAACAATGAAAAAATATCAATGCAGCGTATGTGGTTATATTTATGATCCCAAAGTTGGCGATCTTGATTCAGGTATCGAACCCGGAACTCCATTTGAAGACATTCCAGACGACTGGATCTGCCCGGTTTGTGGTGTTAACAAAGATATGTTTGTAGAAATTTAGGAGAAACATGGGATTTCAAAAAATCAAAAAAGATGTATATTATGTGGGTGTTCAGGATTGGGACAGGCGCACTTTTGATGAACTCATCCCCCTCCCTGACGGCACAAGCTACAATGCCTATCTAATTCGCGGGAGTGAAAAGACCGCTCTGATCGATGCCGTTGATCCACCGAAAATTGATGAACTTCTCACAAACCTGAGAAAGCTTGGTATTACAAAATTGGATTACATCATTTCCAACCATGCCGAGCAGGACCACTCGGGAGGAATTCCTGTCATCTTGGAAATGTATCCTGATGCTGTTGTGGTAACAAACCAAAAATGTAAGACCTTTTTGCAGGATCTTCTTAATATTCCCGATGATAAATTCCTCGAGATCGCGCATGAAAACACTCTTTCTCTCGGCAATAAAACCTTAAAGTTCTTGTTGGCAGCGTGGGTTCACTGGCCAGAAACAATGTTCACTTATCTTGAAGAAGATAAAATCCTCTTTCCGGGTGACCTCTTTGGGTCTCATATGACGTCCAGCGAATTATTCGTGCGGGATGAAGCAAAGGTATATTTCGCTGCTAAAAGATATTTTGCTGAGATCATGATGCCATTCAGAACAAATATTCAGAAGCATATGGGCATGCTGAATAATTATGAGCTTGAGATCATTGCACCTACTCACGGGCAGGTTTATGATAATCCTGAATTCATCCTCGAACAGTATAATGAGTGGATATCAGATAAGGTTGAAAATAAGGTGCTTATACCCTATATTTCCATGCACGGAAGTGTAGAAAAGATGGTAAATTATCTCACAGAAAAACTAACCGAACACGAGATTGCTGTTATTCCATTTAACATGTCTGTGACGGATATTGGAGAATTCGCAATGGAACTGGTCGATGCTGCAACTGTAGTGATCGGCTCGTCAACGGTTCATGTCGGTCCGCATCCAAAAATGATCTATGCAACCTATCTTACTAATATGCTCAGACCAAAAGCGAAATTTGCATCGATCATCGGCTCATATGGCTGGGGTTCGAGGATGGTTGATATGCTCAAAGAAATACTCAAGAATTTCAAAGGTGAATTACTGGAGCCCGTCATATGTAAAGGTTATCCAAAAGAAGCTGATTTCAAGGCACTTGACGAGTTGGCAGAAAAAATTGCTATTAAACATAAAAATCTTTAATAATCACGGAGGAACGAAAATGAATATATTCGATGTTACTGAAATCTATCAGTTCGCAGTTCAGATCGAAGAAAATGGTGAAAAATTCTACCGTGCAATGGTAGAAAAATTTGATGATCCAAAAGTGAAGAAACTCTTTGGCTTTCTTGCAGTCGAAGAAGTACGCCACGAAAAAATATTTAAAGAGATGTTGACAAAGATCGAGGACTACAATCCTCAGGAAAGTTATCCCGGCGAGTATTTTGACTATCTTCATGCATACGCAGATAATCTTGTTTTCACGATCGATAAGATCGACGAGGGTATAAGCGGCGTGAATACTGTTAATGAAGCACTTCAGTTCGCTATCGGGAAGGAACTCGACACGATTCTCTATTATCATGAAATGAGAAATGTGGTTCCGAAGCACCAGCAAGAAATGGTTGATGAAATCATCGATGAGGAACGAAAGCACGTTGTGCAGCTCACAGAGATGAAACGTCAACTTGGGAAGTAACTATCATGGATAAAATGAATATTGATAAATATTCCAAAAAGGACCTATTTCTCACTGCATTAAAAAGTGAGGAGGACAGCAAAAATGTCTATCACGATCTTGCAGGACGAGTAAAGAATTTCATGCTCAAAGATAAGCTTGAATTCCTCTCTGCAGAAGAGCAAAAGCATTATGATTTCTTTACCGGACTGTGGAAAGAAGCATTTCCCGCTGAAGAGATAATTCTGCCTGATGAAACACCTGTCCCTTTACCGGAAATCACCATTGATTCCGAAGAACTGAGGTTCAGCGATATATTTCTGCAGGCAATGAATGCAGAAAAAGCAGCGCATTATTTCTATCTCTCGCTTGCAAACAAATTCAAAATGGATGAAGAACTCTCGCGAAGACTGAAGTATATTGCGTCAATGGAAATGGGACATTACCGCCTTCTTGAAATTGAAAAAGAACAGGCAGAAACGTATGAAATGTATGATGCTGAATTTGAGATGATGCATGTAGGTCCGTAAACTAGAAAATCTTAGTAAATTTAGGAGAAAAAATGGAAGAAAAAATGAACATGCCATTACTGGGCGATTCGTTCCCGGAAATGGAAGTTAAGACAACGCAGGGAATGATGAAACTCCCTGATGAAATGGCAGGGAACTGGTTTGTGCTTTTTAGCCATCCTGCAGACTTCACTCCTGTATGTACCACTGAATTTGTCGGTTTCCAAAAAAGAATGGAACAATTCAAAGCTATGGATTGTAAACTCGTCGGTCTTTCCATCGATCAGGTATTTTCACATATCAAATGGATCGAATGGATAAAAGATAACCTGGATGTTGATATAGAATTCCCCATAATTGCAGCAAATGATTCGATTGCAAACAAGCTCGGATTGCTTCATCCCGGAAAAGGAGCGAGCACAGTTCGGGCAGTCTTTGTTGTTGACCCAAAAGGCAAAGTCCGACTCATACTTTATTACCCTCAAGAAATCGGTAGAAATATGGACGAGATAGTCAGATCAGTCAAAGCGCTTCAACTTTCAGATACGAAAGGGATCGCTGTTCCTGCCAACTGGCCCAATAATGAACTTATTGGTGACCGCGTGATCGTACCCCCGGCATCAGACATGAAAGCAGTGAAAGCACGTAAGGAAGATAAAAGTCTCGAATGCTTCGACTGGTGGTTCTGTCACAAAGATGACAAATAAGGAGCACTCATGACAAAACTTATGGAAATCTATAAATGTGAAATATGTGGCAACATCGTGGAAATGGTTCACGGCGGCGCAGGAGAACTTGTCTGTTGCGGACAGCCTATGGTAAAAATGGACGAAAATACCGTTGATGCTGCTGTTGAAAAACATATTCCTGTTGTTGAAGAGATCGCTGAAGGCATCAGGGTAAAAGTCGGCTCTGTTGCTCATCCAATGATGGAGAAACACTACATCGAGTGGATCGAAGTGCAGAATGGTGCATGGATAAACCGCAAACACCTCACACCCGATGATGAACCTGAAGCAGAATTCTATGTCAAAAATAGCGACAAACTCGAAGTCCGTGCGTATTGCAACATCCACGGTTTGTGGAAAAAGGAATAATGCGAGGTGTTCTATGATAAGTAAAAAAATGACCGATGCACTCAATCTTCAAATCAATAAAGAGCTTTATTCAGCATACCTCTATCTCGCAATGTCTGCTCATGCGCAGGATATCGGCTTGAAGGGATTTGCAAACTGGTTCTTTATCCAGGTTCAGGAAGAGATGAGTCATGCACAAAAGATCTATAATTATGTATTCGAACAAAATCAGAAAGTGATTCTCGATGAGATAAAGAAACCTCCCGCAGAATTTGACTCTCCGATGGATATGTTCCAAAAAACACTCGAACATGAACAATTTGTAACCAAAAGCATCAATGGACTCGTAGCGCTTGCAAAAGAAGAAAATGATTATGCAACAGAAATATTCCTTCAATGGTTTGTAACGGAACAGATTGAGGAAGAAGGAAACGATAACGAGATCATCGATAAGCTGAAATATATTGGCGATAACGGCAACGGGCTTCTTATGCTGGATAAAGAGCTTGGAGTACGAACCTTTGTCGCTCCTGCAACGTCAAAAGAATAATTTATGAGACACTGGCGTTGCCAAGTTTGTGGACACATTTTCAGGGGAACAGAATCCCCTGAAGAGTGTCCTCATTGTAATGCTCCTCAACATATGTTCCATGCCATCACCGATGAAAATGAGCATGCACATATTAAAGCACATGATAAAATAACCAATTCTGATAATATTGAAATTTACCCTTTCTTTGGAAATTTTGAGCATCTCGCACCTTATATGTATACGATACCCATTGACAAGAAGGTTCAGGTTCAGAAACACCCATTTGAAGAAATGTTCTATGTGATCAAAGGATGTGTAAAATTTCACATTGACAAACATGAATTCATTGCAGAAGCCGGAGATGCATTGCAGGCAAAAAAGGATATCGCTCATTTTCTAGAAAATTGTGGTGATAAGCCAGCAGTTATCCTTGCAGTGAAAGGATCAAAATAATAATTTTTTATAAAATTCTAAGGAGTAAAATATATGAAAGAACTCAAAGGTTCAAAAACAGAAAAAAATCTCTTAACTGCTTTTGCAGGTGAATCCCAGGCGCGCAACCGCTATGATTTCTTTGCAAAACAGGCCAAAAAAGATGGCTATGAGCAGATATCGGGTGTATTCACAGAAACTGCTCTCAACGAGAAAGAGCACGCCAAAAGATTGTTCAAATTCCTCGAAGGCGGTGAAGTTGAGATAACCGCAGCATATCCCGCAGGAAAGATCGGTACGACTGTAGAAAATCTCACCGAGTCAGCTGCTGGCGAGCATTACGAACACACAATTATGTATCCTGAATTTGCACAAATTGCAGATGAAGAAGGATTCGAAAAAATAGCTGTTGCCTTCAGGCATATCGGCAAAGCAGAACTTCAGCACGAAAGGCGCTATCTTGGCTTGCTGAAAAATATTGAGAACGGCACTGTGTTCAAAAAGGACAAAGTAGTAAAATGGAAATGCCGCAACTGCGGATATGTGCACGAAGGCACAAAACCACCGGAAAAGTGCCCTGCTTGTGCACATCCGAAAGCATACTTTGAAGTTTTATGTGAGAATTATTAGTCTGCTAGCTCGGATAAACCTTGTAGGATAAGTATTCCAACAGTGTAAACAGGAATCCAAAAAGACTCACGCAAAAACGCAAAGTTTTAAAAAATCAAATAAAAAAGGCATCTCATTCCCGTGAAGCTTGTCCTCCGCCAGCCAGCGGATTGGGGAACGGGAATCCAGTATTTAATTAATGGCATGCAGACTCGCCTGACGGCATTCGCAGATCCACCAGTGGGCGGATAAAATTTGAAATAATTTACCCAGATAAAGAATTACCTTGTCACAGGTCGAAGAGCTTGTGATAAGTAATTCGAATGCTATCCTTCAACTTAAGACATGCTCTGCGAATTTGCGAAAAAATTTTTCTCGACTACTTGTTGTTAAGTTTATTTTTAGAGTTCCTAATTCTCTCACATTTCCAAAACCCGTCGTTTTGCATTGTCGGGTTTTTATGGTTTAATACTTTCTGAATGAATCAAATCTCAGTCCTTACTCTCCAGGTCCCAATCGGAACGTAAAGCATTTATGTAAATAATTGCAAAGATAAAACTTCCTATTCCCAATATTGCAAAGAGTATGCTTTGAAAAATCAAGAGAGGTTGTCCGAAATAAGGGCTGATAAGCGTTCCGAGCAATACGGAAAAACCAAGAAATCCCATTTTCATCAGAAGAATGCCCGAAAGGAGATAACCTAATTTTTTATTCTGGAACAGCTT
>JAVCDK010000174.1 GCA_030765865.1 Candidatus Celaenobacter antarcticus
ATGATCAAAAAAATATCTCTCTTCACAAATGTATATGATAAAAATGTGATTGAGGGGCGGGACACTTCATGTATTTATAATATTCCGATCTTGTATTATGAACAGGGCGTGCATAGCATTATTTGCAATTATTTTGATATTCCGACTACGGACATAAATTTTGATAGATTAAAAAGTTATATCTCAAAATTCACTAATCCGAGCAGAACGATAACTGTCGCGCTGTGCGGAAAATATGTACGTCATCAAGATGCTTATAAGAGCATTGTCGAAAGTCTGATTCATGCTGGGGTAGATTTTTCTACCAGGGTGAATATAAAAAGTGTTGACACAGATAAGCTCTTTCCAAAGGATAAAGTGGTCGATGATGAAGAGCTTCAGGTTATTCTTAAAGATGTTGATGGAATACTTATTCCGGGCGGCTTCGGTGTGCGGGGTATTGAAGGCAAGATCGAAATTGTGAGTTATGCACGCAAACATAATATACCATTTTTTGGTATCTGTCTGGGTATGCAATGTGCTGTGATAGAGTTTGCACGTACAGAATTTGGATATAAAGATGCTAATAGTGCAGAATTCGATCCGGAGACCACACATCCGGTCATTGATCTTATGCCCGAGCAGAAGGATATTGAAGACATGGGCGGTACAATGCGGCTTGGTGCTTATCCATGCGCATTGAAGGAAGATTCTCTTGCGTATGCGATATACGGGACTGATAAAATTTCTGAGCGCCATAGGCACAGGTATGAATTCAATAATGAATACAGAGAAAAATTTGAGGAAAAAGGCATGATGATTTCAGGTACTTCTCCAGATAATAGATTAGTTGAAATCGTTGAAATTCCAGATCATCCATTCTTTATAGCAGTGCAGTTCCATCCTGAATTCAAATCACGATTGGAGCATTCTCATCCCATCTTTCATAATTTTGTTAAGGCATCAATGGCATATAATGCGAAAAAGAAAACATCAGAAGCATGAATAAAAAAACAGACAAGAAACCGATTTTTTCAATAATAGCCGGTCCCTGTGCAATCGAGACAAAGGAAGATTGCTTCTTTATTGCGGAAACCTGCAAGTCATTATGCGAAAAATATGATTTTCCATATATTTTCAAAGCGTCATACAAAAAAGCGAACCGCACAGCATATGGCTCATTCAGGGGTGTCGGAATAGAAAAGGGATTACAAATCCTTGCAGAGATCAAGGAAAAATTTTCTTTACCTGTCCTGACTGATATTCATGAAACAAAGGATGTTCAACAAACAGCTGAAGTCGTTGATATCCTTCAAATCCCTGCATTCCTTTCACGCCAGACAGAACTTATTGAAGAAGCTGCACGAACCGGTAAGATCATCAATATTAAAAAAGCTCAATTCATGTCTGCCACGGGAGCGAAACATGCGTATGATAAAGCGGTGAATGCAGGTGCATCAAAAGTTTTTATCACAGAGCGGGGTACATTCTTCGGCTACAATGATCTTGTAGTTGATTTCCGTAATTTCAAGCTATTGGATTCATGGGGTATTCCCGTAATATATGATGTAACGCATAGTTTACAGCAACCTTCAATAGATGAAACATCCGGTGGTAGCCCAGAATTTGTCATAACCATGACCTCTGCAGCAGTTGCAACCGGGCATTTGTCGGGCTTGTTCATAGAAACGCATCCCGAACCCTCCCGTGCGAAGAGTGATGCGCGATCTATGCTTCCATTAAAAGAATTAGAAAGGATATTACAAAAAATACGAAAATTGTTAAATTTATCTTAATCCATAACTGCAAATAACTATCAAAAAATAAAAAAGTTGCTTTTTTTTTCTCAATTTCATAAATTTACATTGGAGATACATGAGATATAAATTATTTATTTTCGACGTCGACGGAGTCTTTACTGATGGGGGATTGTACTATCTCGGTACAGGCAGTATTGGACGTAAATTCAATGTGCGCGACGGGCTTGGAATCCGTCTTTTACAACAGACAGCATTAGTATCTGTGGTTGTAAGCGGAAAAAAAACCGAGATTGTCATGAAACGCATGAAGGTTTTGAATATTCCACATGTGTATCTTGGAATTCGGAATAAACTCTCCACTGTTGAAAACATCATGAGAGAATTAGATGCCACTTTCGAAGAAGTCATATTCATGGGTGATGATTGGAATGATATGCCTGTTCTCGAAAAAGTCGGATGTGCGATTACTGTTCCTGAAGCATCACGGGAGATCAAAGATGTGTGTGCATATGTCACAGAAAATCACGGCGGTTCCGGGGCGGTTCGAGAAGCGATTGAATGGATATTGAAGAAAGAAAATCTTTTTGATCAAGCAGTAAAATCTTTTTTAGCATATTTGCAAAATAATGAATAAAATTTATCTAATTGTAGTCCTAATCATTACTATCATATTATTTTCCGGCTGTTCGGACAGCAAAGGTCCTGTCACGTTCAAAGACATGGGTAAGCAGACTGTCGAGATTACAGATTCCATAATTGTATACAGCTCATCAAAAGATATAACACTTTGGGAATTATATGCAGATAGATTGAAAAAATATCCAAAAGATAATATCATGTACTTCAGCAATATCGAACTCAAGCTTATGAATAAAGACGGGACGCTGGCTTCTACGATCTATGCTGACAGCGCTATCGTGAATGATGAGATGCACACTGTGTACGCAGAAGGCAATATTGAAATTTATTCTCAGGACGGGGATATATTCGGAGAAACAATAACATGGGATAGAAACAAAGATGAGATATTTTCTGAGGATTCGGTCAAAGTGATACATCAGGGCAATGTAATTCAGGGATCCAGTTTTAAAAGTGATTCCCGTTTTGAACATGTGACACTGCACAGAGCAAGCGCAGAAGGAGAAGTGGATGAATCTGAAGTGCTTTGGTAGCGTACTTGCAATTTTCATATTGTGGTTTTCCTCACCCTTGATGAGCCAGGAAAAAAATCATTACATCCTTAAGAATGCAAATCTCGTGAAGATAGATATCATTGAAAATGATACGATCACCACATTACAAGGTGAAGTGGATCTGATCTATAACGATATTGAGTTTTTTGCAGATAATGCACAGATCTTTCAAAAAAACAAAAGAGTTAAGTTGTTCGGAAATGTTCGAGCTATTGATGATACACTCGAAGCTGGCGCACAAAAGGCAACTTATTTTCATAAAATTGCCACTCTCAAACTCAATGAGGACGCATATTTTATCGAAAATTCCACGGACACACTCAAGAAAAAAATAACTGCAGATTTTATAGAATATCAAAAAGAAAATAAGAAAGTGCATGCTCTGAACAATATCGTTGCAACAGATTTTATTGAACAGGTCGTGTGCACGTGCGGAAAATTCCGATACGATATGGGAACTGATTACGGACTCGCCCGGGAAAACCCTGTGCTTACTTTTCAGCGCGATAATCAGTTGAAAATATATAGCAAGCAGATGGAACTTTATGCAAAAGAGAAGAAGTTCACTGCAACTTATGATGTTAAAGTAGAAACTGAAGATACGCAAGCAACATCAAACTTTCTCATCTATTTCAATGATGAGGAAAAAGCGGTCATGCTTGGCAATCCGCAGTTCAAGAGCTCCCTTTCAACAGCAACTGCACAGGAATTTCAGGTGTTTTTCAAAGACGAAAAAATTAATCAGCTTCTCCTTGTGAAAGATGCCGTAATTCATTTCAAAGAAGAGGACAGTATCGGCAAAGAGAATTATCTCTATGCAGGAAAGGTACGAATGGAGATCGATAATGACAAGCTAACATATATGCAAGCTCAAAACGTGTCGCGAAGCTTCTTTGAACAACGAGGTGATCAAGATATTCTTATTAATAAATTAGCTACTTTGCAACTCGAAGTATTTTTCGATGAAGAAGAAAATATCCAAACGATAATAGCTGAAGATGACATAAAAGGCACATATACATTTTCAAGCTCAAAACAGATTTTAGAGAAATAATATGGAACAAAAGGAAAGTATAATTCGCACTCAGGATCTTGTGAAGATCTATGGAAAGAAGAAGGTTGTAAAACAGGTTTCAATTGAAGTAAAACAGGGTGAGATCGTTGGACTGCTTGGACCGAACGGCGCAGGAAAAACAACAACATTTCATATGATGATCGGGCTCATTAAAGCTAATGGAGGACATGTTTTTATTGATGATGTTGATATCACAAAAATGCCGATGTATAAACGGGCTCGAATGGGAATCAGTTATCTTTCTCAGGAACCTTCTGTGTTCAGCAAACTGACAGTAAAACAAAATGTCATGGCAATTTTGGAAACTCAAGACTATACTAAGAAAGAGAGACAAACCATTCTTCAGGATGCACTTAGCGAACTTGATCTTACAAAATTATCAAACCAGAAAGCATATTCTCTATCAGGTGGTGAGCGGCGCAAACTGGAGATAACACGCTCATTAATAACTAAACCGAAGTTTCTTTTTTTGGATGAACCCTTCTCCGGAGTTGATCCGCTTGCAGTTTCGGATATTCAGGATATTATAAAAAAATTGCAAAAAAAGAACATAGGAATTTTAATAACCGATCATAATGTGGTGGATACTTTACAAATTACAAACAGGGCATATATTATTTATGAAGGTAGAGTTCTTCTTTCGGGTACATCCCGGGAATTGGTCAATGATCCTCAAGCCCGGAAAATATATTTAGGTGAAAGATTTTTGAAATATGATTTTAATTAAGTTTATCTTTTACATTTTCCAATAAATATTTATAATAATATATTACATGAATAAATCGTTAAGAAAACCCCCCTGGTTGAGAGCACAGATGCTTGGTGCATCGAATGCTGCCAATCTCACAAAAATGCTCTCGAAGTATGGACTTCATACTGTGTGTGAAAGTGCTCGCTGTCCGAATAGAGGGGAGTGCTTTGAAAAGGGCTCTGCAGTTTTTCTCATTATGGGAGATGAATGTACCAGAAATTGTAAATTCTGTGCAATTCCTACTACTGCCCATCCCTTACCGCTCGATCCTGATGAGCCCCGAAGAGTGGCTGAAATGTCACGGAAGCTTGGTCTGAAGCATGTGATAATTACTTCTGTAACAAGGGACGATCTTGAAGATGGTGGTGCTGCCCACTTCCAAAAAACTATAAAGGAGATTCGTGCATTACGTGGTGAAGATGTATTCATAGAAGTGCTTACTCCGGATTTCAGAGGAAAAGAAAGTGCGATTGATCTCGTAGCGAAAGAAAAACCGACGATCTTCAATCACAATCTGGAAACTATTAAGCGGTTATATTCGACCATCAGGCCTCAAGCAGATTATGAACGCTCGCTTGCTCTTCTGGAAAGAGTGAAAACTCAAGAGCCAAAGATCATTACAAAAACAGGCATTATGGTTGGATTGGGTGAATCACGGGATGAAGTATTGCAGGTGATGAAAGATGCCAGAAATGTCGGAGTTGATATGATGACGGTCGGACAGTACCTGCAGGCAACATTAAAAAATTATCCTGTTCGGGAGTATATTCATCCAAAAATTTTTGAAGATTATAAAGAAGAAGGAATGAAAATGGGATTTCTCTACATTGAGTCTGCCCCGCTTGTGAGAAGTTCCTATTATTCCAAAGATTTAGCAACCATTCTACAAAATAACTAAAGCGAGGTATGTAAACTATGCAAATAACAATTACCGCCCGTCATTTCGAGTTAACTGATCCAATTAAGGATTATGCGGATAGTGCAATGAGAGGACTTAAGAGATATTTCGACAATATTATCGTCGCAGAGATGATATTACGGATCGAGAAGAACAGGAATATTGCCGAATTAAATCTAAGTGTTAAAAAGGTTAATTTTGTTGCTAAGGCTCACGAACAGGATATGTATACTGCCATCGATAGTGTTATCAGAAAGATCGAGCGGCAAATCAAAAAACAGGTTGGGAAGATGAAGCAGCATCATTCAAACGATAAAGTTGCACTGAAGGAGCTTGAAAAAGTTGAAATTGCAACCCTGAATATCATTAAAAAAACAATAAAACCCGTAGAACTTGACCTCGATAGAGCGATTGACGAGTTCACTAAAAGGGATAATGGCTTCTTCCTTTTTAAAAATACTGAATCCGATAGATATTCGATGATAAAAAAGATAGATGATGGCTACGAGGTCATTGAAATTCAATAAATGAGGCAATAATGAAAGCATTAACTGTCAAAATGCTGTTCGAGCTAAAACAGAAGGATTTGACCTTTACACTTCTTTCAAAGAAAAAAGGACTTTCCAAAGAGATTACCACCCCTGAACTTTCACGTCCGGGACTTGCTTTTGCCGGATTTACAGATACCTATGCTTATGATAGAATTCAGGTGTTAGGTGAAACCGAAGTTCAATATTTGAAATCCTTCGAGCCTTCTGTGAGATATGATAAGATAAAAAAACTGTTCTCACAGTTCGATATTCCCTGCTTTGTGATCGCTAAAGGACTTTTCCCTACAAAAGAGCTGGTCTTCCTTGCTGATGAATATAATATTCCCGTGATACAATCACGCATGGCTACTGTTGCTCTTTATCATGGGCTGTCGAACTTCCTGCAGGACTGGTTTGCACCTTCGAAATCTATACACGGTACTCTTGTTGACGTGTTTGGTGTGGGTATTCTTGTTACAGGTCAGAGTGGAATCGGGAAAAGTGAGTGTGCTTTGGAATTGGTATCACGCGGTCACCGGCTTATTTCGGATGATGTTGTCCGTATCAAAAAGCGGATGAATATTATCATGGGAGAAGCGAATAAACAACTCGGGCATTTTATGGAGATCCGTGGTATTGGACTGCTTGATATTGAAACGATGTTTGGAATCCGTTCCATTAGAATGCAAAAACGTATTGAAACCCAGGTCGAGCTTATTCCGTGGCGTCATAATATGGACTACGAAAGGATCGGCTTGAAAGAGCGTTTTAACCGCATACTCGATATAGAAATTCCAATCATATACCTGCCTGTATCGCCAGGCAAGAGCATCGCAGCAATCGTTGAAGTTATCGCCATGAACCATATGCTGAAGGTATATGGACATAATGCTGCTGAAGTGTTTAATGACAAAGTTCAAAAGGAAATTGAACGCAAAAACAAAATTCGAACCTATCTTGAAACTGATAAAGAATAAATGATCACAAAGACAGTAATGCTCATTAATAAACTTGGCATCCACGTACGTCCTGCTTCGTTGATCTCCAAGACAGCTTCCAAGTATAAATCCAATTTTCTAATTCGAAAGGATGATATGGAGATCAATGGGAAAAGTGTCATGGGCATCATGATGTTGGGAGCTGGTTTGGGCACAGAGCTGGTGCTGGTTTTTAATGGAGTTGACGAGCAGGAGATGATGGAAGATATCGTTGAGCTTTTCGAAGATAAATTCGGAGAAGAATGATGAAAGAATTTATTGGATATTCCATTGCCCCGGGCATTATCGCTGGTAATGTTACCCTTGTAGAAGGAGATATATTTACCGTATCAAAAGGACATATAAAAGATTCCGAAGTTGAAGAACATATAATAAGCTTCCAAAATGCTGTATCACAATCAATAAGTGAAATCGACCTTTTGCTCACGTATCTTGAGACACGTGCAAGAGATGAGAGGGAAATTCTGCAATCCCACCAGGAAATTCTCAAAGATCAAATACTTTTTAAAGATGTTGCCGCAATTATCAGAGAAGAACTTAAACCCGCAGACAGAGCTGTTCAGGAATATTTCAATAAAATGATCGATCATTTATCGGATATTAATGATGTGGTGCTCAGTCAGCGAAAAGAAGATTTTGAAGATATTAAAATGCGTATTATTCGAAATATGCACCATCAAGATATACGTATTAATGATCTTGTGAAAGAGAATAAGGTTGTTGTTTTACCGGAAATTATTCCATCGCTCGTATTGAGTATTAAGGATTCGCATCCTCTGGCAGTCATTGTGGAAAAGGGCTCTCCGCATTCTCATTCTGCTATCATTGCAAAATCAATTGGCATTCCTGTTGTTTTTAATATTGAAAATGCGCTCAAAGTTTTTAAGGAAGATGATTTTGTTATCGTGTATGGAACTGAGGGCAAAGTCATTCTTGAGCCAGACAAGAACCAAATGATTGAATATGGTTCACTTCAAAAGAAGGCAGAAGAAGAATTCAAAAAGAAAATCACTTTGCTAAAAACTCCTACTTTTACAAAGGATAAAACCAAGATAGAACTCATGGGAAATATTGAATTTCCCGAGGAATGTGAAATGCCGGAAGTCCGGTACATCGATGGAGTGGGGTTGTTCAGAACAGAATTTCTCTATTTTCTGGATAATTCCTTTCCTTCTGCAGAGAATCAGTTCAAAATGTATAAACAGGTAATCCAAAATCTTCCAAAGGGAAAACCTGTGTATGTGCGCACCTTTGATGTAGGTGGAGATAAATTGCAAAGAGAGTTTGGACTTCATAAGGAAGTAAACCCGAACCTCGGTTGCAGGGGAATCCGGTTTCTTCTTAAATATAAAGAGATAT
>JAVCDK010000020.1 GCA_030765865.1 Candidatus Celaenobacter antarcticus
GAATCAATTACCACATACTCGATATTATCGTTTTCAAAGACAGAAAAACTAGTGTCGATGGGGGGGAAGCCATAGAGTGGTGGGATTGGTGTATTAATAATTGGACCTACGCCACCGCCGCCGACTGCTGAATCGGCAAAAGCGAGAACATATACTTTTGCATCGGAATTACCTGTCTCTTCGACCTCGATCTTATCAAGTGCTCGTTCAAAATATTGCGACTGACCGCTGATATTCAATTCATCACCCACACTCACACTGAAGCTTTCATCACGACCTGCGATTTCAAGTTCATCACCGATCTCTTTATCAATTGTTTCAGTTTTACCATCAACCTTGAGTTCATCACCCACATTTTTGGATTCAATATCCTCAGACATTGAAAAGAAGAGCGTGTCATTATCCATGCGAATGATATACGTCTCAGTAGTATCTTCAAGCTCATGCATAAAAACTCGTTTATTTATCACGGGAATTTCCAGGGTGACATCCCATTCTGGTGGTTCCCATTTCTTTATCGTACATGAACTAAAGATCAGTAGTACGATAGAGAGGAGCAGAAAGAGAGAACTTTTTTTCATTTTTTCTCCTATTTTAGGATATTTACTTTTCTTAAAATTGTGTCGCCTTTATTAAAATGTATTTTATATAAATAGGTTCCATTTGCCACTGTCTTGCCGGACTGGTTCTTTCCATCCCATAATACTGAATGAGAACCGATTCCGTAATCTTCATCAGTAAGTGTAGCTATTTTTTGTCCCCTTAGATTAAAAACTTCTATTTCCACATTTTGTGGAACAGTAAGATCAAAAGAAATCTCGCTTGATTGACTGAAGGGATTAGGATATATAGAAAGATTATAGGGGTGAGGTGAAGGATCAGGATTTACAGCATAGTCAAGAGACCAAATCACATCGATCGTAAAGTTACTTGAAGAGTTGAATGATATGGTTGAAACACCTTGGAAAAATCCCAGCAAAGTACCGCCCTCAACAGACGTGGGTTCGTTTCCGGTAAAGAATTCAATTGTGCATGCTTCTTCCACATAACCGTCAGCAGATGCTGCGCCAATATTCAAAGCAATCATATTGTCAACATCACTATAAATGAGTGGTGTGCTGCCATAATTGAATGTTTGACCAGAAGTAAGTTGAATATTCCTTGGAATATCTCCGTTTTGAGCAACATGAAGGACCAGTGCATCATACTCTAAAGAAGTTCCGAAAAAATCTACAGTCTGCAAAGAATTGGAACCATTTCCCATATGGATTATTTTCTCACTCCCCATTTCTAACGAACCGCCACAAGTGCTATCTGTATTTATTGGAGTATAGACAATATCTTTTGTCGTTGCAAGTGTAGGAATAAGGAATGATGTAATAAGTCCAAATTGAGCATTTATTTGAGCTCGTGTAACCGTATGGGTCGCCAGTACATCATATGTTCCGTCATCATGATAATCATCATAATTATCAAGATTTATCGGATGAGCTGAGTTGATAAAGAAATTCAGATCGACATCATTAACTGAATACGTAGAACCATTTGTATCAAGGGAGAATCCATTTCCTGTTGATCCTCCTCCGTTTCCGTGAAGAAGAAATGAATAATCATGAGTTGATGATGAACCGATCATATCTGTTATTGTAAAATAAGAATCGTTAATGAATGTGAATATTCGGAAAAAATCTGTATCCTGGTAATTGGTGGATATCTGTGCACAATCTAATCCATTGGTGTCATAGTTAATACCAATAGTTGCATCTGTCCCTCCCGCAGTAGTGAGTGTTGCAGCAGGTGGACCTTCTCCATCCACCAGTACCATACTATGATTTTTTGCGTAACGGACACTGTCTCTTTTTTCCCAGCTGATGTAGCCGGAATCCATAGCGAGCAGTTCTCCTAAGGCATAAATAATAAAACTGCCATTATCGGGATGTTCATGTGTTCGTCCACCTTCACGCGCTTGACCGTTTTCAGCAATAGCACACATATAGACTGCATCTTCTCCCCAATCGCTGCGGAAAACTGCCTGTCCGGCATCCGGCATAATTTGTGTAGGAGGAAAATCAGGAGGTGTTGTGCCCGGAAATACTGTTTGATAATCAGTACAAATCATTTCTACATCAATATTCTGTGATGTGGCACCAACAAAATCTGGTTCCGCACTATGAACATAATCCCACTCAAGCACATCATCATTATAAATTGGTGCAAGCATCCCGTTGAAAAAATAGGGATTAAGAAAACTATCATCAAAATTTGGACGAGCGCCGTTTGGTTGTCTTATTTTGATTCCCCAATATAATAATTCTCGGAAATTATCATTTTGTGTGAGTGGCGGTAATATCTCACCACCATAATCCTCGGATTCACCGTTCACAAAATTATTATGGGAAAGTGCAAAGGGTATAAAACTTGAAGCAGTGAAAGTGAGGTAGTGAGGACCTTCTGCCCACATACCTTGTTCGTTCACAAGCCAGTTGCTGAATTGGAGATCGGTTTTCTGCATGGTATAATTGATCCAGGTTTCTGGCTGTTTATCAGTATCGATCGGGGTTTCTGTATTAAGGACTATTGCACACATGCCGAGAGCAGAAGCGAATTTTACACCATAGTTTATCTGCTCACCAAAACCAACAAACCATAATAAATGCAATCCTGACCATTCTGGGCTTGAAACCAAATCATAATACATTTCTCCTGCAATGTCCTGGATTTTAGCACGAACAGCGTCTTCGACTCCATCAAAGCTGTAATCATTACCCTTTAAAAAATCATAGGCAATACATGCCAAAGATAGCATTTCAGAATCCCATAGAATATTTTTGTATTGCTCTTCTACATTTGAGTAAGATTCCCGTTGCATTACAAGGAGATAATCAACAGCTTTGTCACCGTACTCTGTGACTTCATCGATAAAGAATCGAAATGCCGCACAACGTGCCACAACCGCTTTTTGAAGCTCTGTTGTGCAGGCAGCATAATCAACATCAGATTTGATTTTTATGGTATTATATATTGAGAGGTATGGTTCTACAGTTACTCGGGTTCTGACATAATCAATAGCCGCTTGGCTGCTGTCAATAAGCGTTCTTGGCCAATAGGTTTTTCCCGGATGCCAGGATCCCTCAGCATATAAAAAAGAAGATAGTAACATTAATAAAATAATAATAAAAAATATTTTGCAACTCTTCATGGCACCTCCGCGCATTTTGTTTAAGGCAAAAAGAGAAAAAAAAGTCTCAATGTCAATTTTTTTAAATAGATACTTTTTCTAACCCACCTGACGTTTGATATAAAGAATTTTTAACATTGTTGTTTAAAGATTTCTTTAATAGGAGCAAAGCTTCTCCTGTGAATGGGACAAATGCCGTACTTTTCAATTGCAGCTTTATGCTTTTTTGTCGGATACCCTTTGTTATGAATGAATTCATATCGGGGATATTTTTTATGATAATTATCCATGATAGAATCACGAACCACTTTTGCAACAATCGATGCCGCAGCAACACATTTATATGTACTGTCACCCTTTACAATAGATTTCATCACCAGTTCAAAATCCTTCTCATGCTCCTTTTTGGGCAGATAAGGTCCATCGATGAGTGCCAAGAAAGGTGAGGTTAAATGTGGTAATAATAACTCATTCATACCCATAAATGTTGCCTGAAGAATATTTATTTCATCTATAATTGTATGGTCGATAACTCTATATTCATAATGAATTGCGCATGATACTATTTTCTTATAGAGTTCTGCTCTTTTTTTTGCAGTGAGTTTTTTTGAATCATTCAAACCTCTTATAATTGAATTTATGGGTAGTATCACCGCAGCAACAACGACTGGTCCGGCTATTGGTCCCCTCCCTGCTTCATCGATGCCTATTATTTTCTTATATTCAGTAAAATGCTTATATTCAGAAATCATGAAAGCATTTTTATTGCCAGGGCTATTGCTTCGAACAAACTCCTCTGCGAAGCCATGCCCTTTCCTGCAATATCAAACGCTGTGCCGTGGTCAACCGACGTACGTATATACGGCAATCCAAGAGTAACATTGACCCCTGCATCGAAGGACAGCATTTTAAATGGTATCAGACCCTGATCATGATAAGGAGAGATGATCATATCGTACTTGTGATAATCCCCCGCAAAAAAAGTGTCAGCAGGAAATGGTCCATCTATTTCAACACCTTCATTCTGTAGAATTACAGTTGCAGGTTGTAGAATTTCAACTTCCTCTTTGCCAAAAGCACCATTCTCGCCTGCATGGGGATTTAGCCCGAGAATTGCTAATTTTGGTTTTGTAATATGGAAAAATTTCTTCAATGAATTATTGATAATATGAATTTTTTTCACCACATTTTCAATAGTTAAATTGGAAGAGACTTCATAAAGTGCACAATGAGTTGTCAGCAAAGCAACGTTCAATTTGTCACTAAAAAAACTCATCACAACCTCGGAGCATTGAGCTTGACGAGCAAAGAATTCTGTATGTCCAATAAAATTCGAATGAGTGAGCTGAATATAATGTTTGCTTATTGGCGCTGTTATGATCGCATCTATGAAGCCATCGAGGGCATGTTCTCCGGCTGTTTTAATTGCATTATACGCAGCAATACCGCTCTCTCTTGATGGCTTGCCCGAGACAAAGCTTGAATCCTGTTTGTATGGAACCCAATAGACACCTTTGTCAACACCCTCTATTTCTTTTGCTTCATGTATCACTGAAAATTTTGGAATCCTAATATTTTCCGGGAAAGCACCGTAAAGAATGATCGTATGATCAAAGGAATATTTTTTCAGTACCTTAAGAACGATTTCCGGACCTATGCCGGTTGGATCACCGAGAGTAATTGCGATTTTTGCCATAATTGTTTATAAAAAAATGGTGCCGGGACGCGGAATTGAACCACGGACACAGGGCTTTTCAGGCCCCTGCTCTACCGTCTGAGCTATCCCGGCAACCTTAGTAAAAAGTATTGCGGTAGACACTGTTTTTTTATCCATCTGTCTGCTGTCAAGTTTTACGCTTTCGCTTGTTTATTGCACAAATATCTTTACTTGTTTCTGCATCATATAGTTATCAATCCAGCTCCTTAACTTCTTTTCAACATATTCCTGACGGTATTCCTGTTTGATAGATTCAAAATCCTGAGGAGTTTCAACTTCCTTTTTTGCAACATAATAGAATCCCCAACCGTAATCGGTAAATCGTATGGGATGACTGTAGGTATATGGCTCCTTTGTAAAAGCACTTCTCACGATGACATTGCTGCCCGGCAGGTTGTTGATCATGTCATCATAACTTATGAACGGAGTTACTCGCAATCTCCCGAAAATATAAGTCAAATAACCTTTCTGTCGGTTCATAAGCTCAAGTGTAAGATATTCTGTGAAAATCTTTCCTTCATCGAATTGCAATTTCGAAAGAAATTCATTACGCGCTTTCGTATATGCATCATAACCAGTTATCTTCTTACCGGAAACCTTATCCTCAAGGAAAAGGATCGCATATCCACCTTTGACAGTGAATATTTTGGGGAATTTATTTCCAATTCTTATAGAATTCAACTCGTCATATTGCCGTTTTGGTAAGGTGATCAAGCTGTTTATTACCGTGTATTCATCATCCAGTTCCATGTAGTCAGTATAATACGTGTCTTCATGATGAGTGTTGAATAACACATCTCTATTACTTGAGACGTTATCATAAATGGTTTTGACGGTACGGTAAGCAGTGCTGTCTGCAACAGGAAGTTTCATTTCATAATAAACCTGTGACTTCTTCAGCTCAAAGATATTCTCGTCGTTTTTTTCTTTATCAATTAATCTGATGAAAAAACATCCCTCATCCGTGTAAATCGGTGAAGAGATTTCGTTCAATCCAAGGGTATCCACACATGAATAGATCATTTCATTGAGTTCGTTCGCATTGATGAATGAATTATCCTTTTGGATTAATGAATTGGGCTGATAATACATATCCGAAATGATATCAAAATCAACTCCGGCATGCACAGCATCCAGGATGTCTTGTACTCTTTTATACATCAGGAGACTTTCCGCTATGAATATCGTCTGCAGTTTGACTCGATTGGATTGGATAAATTTATCTATATTTTCAGAAAAATAAGTTCTCGCATCTGAAGAATCGATGATTACTTGCGAAGTGTCAATAGGAATAAAGATATAGGAAAAGCGATAGAGATTTGGTTCAAAATACGCATTTTTATTTTGTGAATAAAATTCCTGAAAACCGTCCTGCCAATCTGTATCCCATTTATTTTCAAGAATATTTTGCACTTCATTTTTTAGTGATTTTTTTTTCGAGGAGAGGACAAGCCGACTGTCATTCACCAGCCCGATCACATAACGGGTTCCTTTTTTTGTAAAAAAAATAGAATCAACCGGCGTTTTGAAAATAGTATCTTGAACGAGGGGATATGGTTCTCTATAATAGGGCATGTTCTCAATATATTTCTGGAACAATTTAATCTCGGCACCAGGGTAGCTCATAAGGAAGTCATGCTCGGAAACTCTTTGCTTGATGCAAGTTATGGTTGAATCTGCGAGCTTCCTTTTCGCCTTCTTCGTAAGCTCTTCGACAATATCTTCACGAACTTTTTCAAAGGGCATGGTATCCCGCACAGTAACAAATTCCTCTAGATTATATTCATAATAATTCCATAAAGAGTCCTCGGAAAAATGCATGTCTATCTGAAGATCTTCAGCATCAAAGCTGATGTAACTCACATCAACTTCGAAGAGCAACTCGTGCTCGATATTGTTGTCAAAATAATTTTCTGTTTCGCTGTCAAAATAATAATCTCTTCCAACTGAAATATAATCCTTCCATATTGGCAGTGCAGCATTTTCAAAATCAGCGATTCCTCCGCCTTTTTTCCCGATTGTTTTAAAGATGATCCATCCGTTATCCTGCTCGATCGGAGAGGAATAATACCGTTCCGATTGCAAACGCAGTGCTTTATTGATGATCTCATCACTATGTTGCAACTTGCCAATGCGATCATTTTTTTCCAGGTATCCGGTTTCGAACACATGATGGGCTCTGAAGATAGGACTATTTTCATCATATCCGGAATTAAGTAGATCGGCCAATTGTTCCGCATAAATTCGCGCTTGAGCATGAGCATCTCTGCGGTACGCAGATACATGTTTATAGTATGGTTTCGATGAAGGATAAAAATCATCATCCTGTATGTAGATAATGCCGAGCCGTACCATGTCCGGTGATTGATAGGAGTACTTGTGCGCTTTATGGAATTCCTGCACATAAGCCGGGCTTGAAGGAAAACTGGTTGGCATCAGACTGTCCGGAACAATGAGATATTTCAATTGAATTCGCGAATTATCACGCACGTATGCATCATACAATTCCCCATCATTAAGATAAAATTGTTCTTTAATTATCTCTTTGATCTTATCATCGAGCACATCATCGCGGATTCGGTCGAGGATCTCGCGATACCGCTTTGGGTACTGCATTTCAAAACGCTGTAATTTTGTTTCATCAAAGTAACCATCTGTGAGGAAAAGCTCATTGTCCGAGTATATCTGTTTGAAAATCGTTTCCAGCTCTTCCTCATTAATAAAGATATTGTTCTCATCTGCATATATCTCAAAAAGGCGCTCAATAATAATTTGATCGAGTGCTATATTTCTCAGATCCTCATGTATCGACTTTTGTGAAACATCCGGATAAGAAGAAGGGTCATGCAAATACTCTTGCCAAACTGATTCATACCTATTTTGTAGCTCGAGCCATGTAAGAGGTTCACCTGCAACTTCTGCAACTATATTGGACTGAGCAAAACTCAAACCCGGCAGCAACAACAAAAGAAGAAGAATATAATTTTTTTTCATTACGGGTTATTCCCACTCAATTGTACTTGGTGGTTTCGAACTAATATCATATACAACCCTGTTCACGCCACTAACCTCATTGATAATTCTGTTTGAGATCTGTCTTAAAATCTTATATGGGATCTTAGTCCAGTCTGCAGTCATGCCATCCAGACTGTTGACTGCGCGCAAGGCACATACATTTTCATAGGTTCTGTCATCTCCCATAACCCCGACTGTTCGCACGGGCAACAATACTGCAAATGCCTGCCATATGCGGTCATAATAATAGCTCTTTCTCAATTCATCAATGAATATATAATCAATTTCCTGCAGTACTGCTACTTTCTCTTCTGTGATATCTCCGATAATACGAACCGCCAGTCCCGGTCCGGGAAAGGGAT
>JAVCDK010000129.1 GCA_030765865.1 Candidatus Celaenobacter antarcticus
TCATCGGCGAGACTTTCCAGACCATTGCTGGGCTCATTCGCAACCACTATGATCTTTCCCTTTCTGGCTTTTACCTCTTCGATGTTATTCAATATCTTCCCATATACAAAATCATCAGGAGCAACAACGATAACAGGCATATTTTCATCGATCAGCGCAATTGGACCGTGTTTCATTTCTGCAGCAGGATATCCTTCTGCGTGGATGTAGGAAATCTCTTTCAGCTTTAATGCACCTTCGAGAGCAACGGGAAAGTTGATTCCCCTGCCGAGATAGAGTGCATTCGTCGCATTCTTGTACTTATCTGCAATTGACTTAATTTCACTATCCCTACTTAGGATTTCGCTTACTTTACCCGGAATTGATTTTAATTCCTTAATATATTCGGCGCCATCACGCGGTGATACAGTGCGCATTCTCCCAAGCAAGAGCGCAAGCAGGAAGAGCACTGTTATCTGAGATGTAAAAGCTTTTGTGGATGCTACACCGATCTCGGCGCCTGCATGGATATATGAACCAAAATCAGTTTCACGGGCAATGCTGCTGCCCACGACATTTGTGATACCCATAACTTTTGTACCACGCGTCCTGGCTTCTCTCAGCGCAGCAAGGGTATCGGCTGTTTCACCGGACTGGCTGATCACGACCACAAGAGTTTCCGGATTTAATAAGGGATCGCGGTATCGGAACTCGGAAGCATACTCGACACGAACAGGTATTTTGGCGATGTCCTCTATAAGATACTGACCGACCATCCCGGCATGCCATGACGTCCCGCAGGCAACAATGCAAATATTCTTGATTTTATTCATCCAATCGATAGAAAGGGAAATTCCTCCAAGACGAGATGTGTTAAACATGTCCATAATTCTACCGCGAAAAGCATTCGCGATCGTTGTGGGTTGTTCAAATATTTCCTTCAACATGAAGAAATCATACTCGCCCTTATTGATCATGGAGATGTCCCAGTTGATCTTGCTTATTTCTCTCTGAACTTCGTCGTCAGCGATCGTTTTAATAGTAAAATCGTTTGCGGAAACCTCTGCGGTTTCATCATCCTGAAGGTAAATGACATTCTTTGTATGTACGACTAAAGCAGCAGCATCGGAAGCGATAAAATTTTGACCATCCCCCACTCCGATAATAAGCGGACTTCCTCTGCGTGCGGCATAGAGTTTATCAGGAATATCCAGATTAATGGCTGCAATACCAAGCGTTCCCTCGACCTGTTTGAGCATCATACGAACTGCATTATGCATATTTTTACATTGAAGATAGAATTGCTCAATGAGATGAGCGATGACTTCTGTGTCTGTATCACTTGTAAAAGTATGACCCTCACGCTCCAATTTTTCTCGAAGTAGTTTATAATTCTCAATGATCCCGTTATGTACAACTGCGATCTTTCCAGTACAATCAATATGGGGATGAGCATTGAGAGTCGTCGGTTCACCGTGCGTTGCCCAACGAGTATGAGCAATACCTAAATGAGCATCGAAATTTACTCCTTTTGGGAATGACTGCTCCAGTTCTACGATTTTGCCTTCTTTCTTATGAATAACCAGCTCATCATCCGAGTTTATGATTGCAATTCCAGAGGAATCATACCCGCGATATTCCAGACGTTTGATGCCTTCGATCACAATTGGAAGCGCCTGTTTATTTCCTATATAACCCACTATTCCACACATAGCTACTCCTTTCTAAAAATATGCGATGCGACCTGAATACCTTTTTTCTCATTCACAGTTTGAAGAACAAGAAATCCGACCACAAAGAAAAGTGCAATGCTCAAGATAGCCCAACGCTGACTGTTTAAGATCAGCACGAGCAATCCATATAATAAAGGACCAACGATGGCAGCAGCTTTGCCGCTCACTGCATAAAAACCAAAGAATTCGGCGTGCTTATCTTCAGGAGTGAGAAGTGACAAGAATGACCTGCTTGCAGACTGGCTAGACCCGATCGCAATACCTGCCAACAGCCCAACTCCGTAAAACTGCGTCATATTGGTACAGAAAAATGCCCAGATAACCACAGCAATCCAGATAAGCAATGAAATTGATATTGTTTTTTTGGCTCCGATCCTGTCAACAATATAACCAAAAATGAGCGCTCCGATAAAGGAAGTAATATTCGCCAGCACAAAATAAATGATAAGCTGCGAGCCAGACATACTAAAGCGCTGGGCTCCGTATATCGCTGCAAAAACTATTACTGTTTTGATGCCGTCATTATAAATAAAAAATGATGTCAAAAACCTGAAAAGTTCTTTCAGATCCTTAATATGACGAAACGTCTTTTTTATACGCTCGTACCCGACTTTTATATATTTCGTATTTTCAAATTGCTGTTTGGGCTTTGATTCTTTTAAGAAAAGGAATATCGGAATTGCAAAAACTCCGAAGAATGCAGCGATCAAAGGAAAAACAAGAGGTACATTCGTTTTAATGAACAGGTAGGAAAGGATAAGTGCACTCAATCCCCCGATGTAACCGATCCCCCATCCCAAACCGGAGACTTTGCCCAGATTTTTCTTAGTCGTGATCTCAGGTAGAAAAGCATTATAAAAGACATTACCGCCTTCAAAACCAATATTGGCGATCATGAATATAAGCATACCCCACAATACAGCACCGGCACGAACAAAATATAGTAATCCGGTAAAAAGCACTGAGATGTAACAGAACACAAAAAGGAATTTCTTTTTAGAGTGAGTTTGATCTGCAATGGCTCCGAGGATCGGTGAAAGAATCGCTGCAATAAGCATTGAAAGACTGACCGAAATCCCCCAAAGTGAGTCTCCGATTCCTTCTTTACCAACTACAACAGACTTGAAATATACACTGTATACAACTGTCACGATAACCGTTGTGAAAGAAGAATTGGCAAAATCATAGCTGATCCAGCTGAGTATGTTCTTTTTCATCTTGTAAATATAAAAAAAGCCCTATAAGAAGGGCTTAAAAAAAGTTGATGTTTACTTATCCTGCTGTAGCTGTTCAATATATTCTAACTGCTGTTTCGATTTGTAATAGTCTGAAGAATTTTTAAATTTTTTCACAATCAGGGTATAATATTCCTTTGCCTCTTCATACTTATCGACTGCAAAATAATGCTCTGCTATTTTAAATGAGATTTGAGAAACATTATACGAATTGGAAAATTTCTTGATTATGTGCTTAAGATACTCATAATACGCATCATCACCTTCAGCCAATCTTGTGCATTCTGCAAGCCCGATCCATGCTGTTTCTTTGAGCAAAGTATCATGTACTCTGGATTTCGCTTTATCGAAATACGTCTCTGCCATTTCTACATCTGGTTCGCTCTTTTCGATATTGATCTTTCCAAGATACAGGTATGATAACCCGCTATATTTGGATGAACCATAGTTATCAAGCACTTCGGAGAATGCCTCTTCTGCTTTAACCATTTGATCATCTTCATAGAATGCAAGGGCAATGTCGAACTGCCTTAATGCCAGAATGTTGACTTTTCCGGAACGGGATGTCATTGCAACGACCACAATAATGACAACAATGAGTGCTGCTGCGCCAAGAGCTACCTTTTTCCAGTGGTTCTGGACAAATTCCGACAAAAGCAATGCGTTTGTCACAAACTTATCTTCTTTTATTTCATGGTGTTTATGCCGTTTGATTTTCTTTGCCATATTAACTTTCCTTCATGATTTTCAATAGGACACTTATTCTAATGCTGATATTATTTGTCAAAGGATAAATATCCAATTTTTCACGATCTGGTTCGTGGTTTTTTGTTCCAGGAAAAAAGACGAAGCTTTCCTCCGATTCCTACTATCGTGATATACAGAGGTTGTAAAATAGCCCACGAAGGAAACAGGGAGAGAGATTTCTTTGGTAAAGCAAAACGCGTGATGCCTCTTCGCAAAATAACATATTCTCCTATGATTTTCAACAGCCACGCACCGGCTGCATAAAGAGATATGAAAAATAGTCCGACAATAATAAGCACATTGAGGAGAAAAACATCTGCAAGATAGAGATAAAAACCAGTATTAAGTGATATCTGAACTCTTTCATTGGAAGCCCATCTTGTGCGCTGGTTCAGGAATTTCCCGAGTTTTGATTCTGATTTTGTGAGCGCCTGGGTTTCTTTACCAAAGGCAAAACGTAACTCAAAACCCGCATTCTTGATGAGTTGCATAATAAGAACATCATCTCCGGAAATTTGATTTTTTATGCTTTCGTAACCCCGCACCTTCTTAAAAGCTTCTCTTGTATAACCCAAATTTTGTCCACTGCATGAAAATGCTTTATCTGCACCAAGTGCACCTGCTGCCGCAAAAAAAAGTCCGATCGTATCAATATATTCATACTTCTGGAATAGAGTTGCTTCTTTCCAATTCGGGATAAATGGAGTGGACAAACCTGCGACCATTCCAACTCCTCTGCCGAAATAGCGAACCATACCGGAAATCCATTGATACGTTACCACACAATCTGCATCAGTTGTGAGAATGATCTCTCCTCTGCTTTTTTGTACTGCCTGAGCAAGAGCATTCTTTTTGCGGGAAACTACCTCATCAGAAACTGTGACCGGAAGCAAGATCAGGTTGTCACTTTTTTTTTGAAAATCCTGAACTATACGAGCAGTAGTATCGTCAGATCCATCATCGGCTATGATGATCTCAAATTTATCCTCCGGGTAATCCTGGTTGATGAGTGATGTGAGAAGCTGTGGTATTGTGTTTTCTTCATTCCGCGCAGCTACAACAACTGATACAAAGGGCTGGGCATTCATTGCTGCAGTGTATTTTCGTTCTATTCCTCTGTAAAATATTCCGAGATAGACAAGATAATAGAGAAGAAGGACGCCTATAATTATTATGAAAACGATCATTCAGTTCGGCTTGATCTAATACTTTTCTTGTACCGCATTGTGCGGTAATATTCATCCATATCTATGTAGAGTGTATCCAAGCTAAGATCCTGGTAGCCAATTGGCTCAAAGTTATAACCCAAACTATCCGAAAGTATTGTCGGCTCTGTTCCCCTGATAAAAATTTCGTCAGCGATTTCTTTTTCAAAGGGCTGAGCGAGCAAACCGGTCTTTTCGGAAATCGTCACATGAATTATATTATCCGGTTCGTGAAACTGGAAAAGCTTTTTATTCACGATCGCTTTCCCGGTCGAGTCCTTCGGCGAGCTGTTATATACTGCCCTTTTCATAATATAAGGCCAGGGCGGGACTGCGACATACGCACCTGCCTGTCCTTTCCCAAGCGTGATATTGTCATCAAAACCAACCCAGACACCAAGCACAAGTTGAGTAGTATAAGCAATGCACCACGCATCCTGAAAATTATCGGTCGTGCCGGTTTTTCCTGCAGCAGGCAGATAAAATCCACGCCATCGTATCCCGCCGGCAGTTCCTCCATCCACAACAGACTGCATCAAATTTGTCATAAGATAGGCAATATCTTCGCTGATGACCTGCGAGAAGTGAGGAAGGTGTTCCTCGAGCATTTTTCCTGTTTCATCATCAATTCTTTTGATGTAGATAGGATCAACCCGCTTACCCCCATTCGCAAATGGGCAATAAGCAGAAATAAGCTCCGCCGGATAAACCTCTGCAGAACCGAGTGAGAGTGCGGGGAATGGATATAATGGGCTTTCAATGCCGAGACGTTCGGCATATTTTATCACCTCATAAGGAGTCAGATGAATAAACATCTTGATCACAGGAATATTCCTTGAGTGTTTGAGTGCGATGCGGAGTCTGGTCAAGCCGTAGAATTTATCAGAATAGTTTTGTGGTTTCCAAAGTGTCGTATCATTCTCCAGAAATACAAGAGGAAGGTCGTTGATCATTGTGGCTGCAGTGTAGCCATTTGCTACAGCGGCAGTATATATGAAGGGCTTGAAAGCTGATCCGGGTTGCCGTCGCGCCTGCAACATACGATTGAACTTACTATGATTGAAATTTCTTCCCCCTATCATTGCACGGACATATCCCGTATTGGGTTCTATCGCGTATACGCCCCCCTGTACATATTTCGTATCAATATCAAAAGTATCAGCAGGAAATTCGTCATATTTCACATCATAATTTAGTTTATTTTCAAACTTGACCAGGTGATCATTAAGAACGGAATCAGCATAATTTGTCAGGTCCAGATCAAGAGTAGTGTATACTTGCAAGCCGCCATTATACAGTATTGATGTGCCATATTTTTGTTCGATATATTTACGAACGTATTCAAAAAAGTAATCTGGCGGTTGTTTTGCTTTTTTTCTTGTTTTTATCTCAACGGTATCATAATATGCTTGATAGTACGCAGTTTCGTCTATATAACCCAGCTCGTACATCTGTGCAAGGACAAATTTACTTCTTCGAACCACTTCATCATAGTGGAGTCGCGGATTAAGATAAGTGGGCGCCTGTGGTATCCGAGCCAGAAGTGCGCATTCTGCAAGGGTAAGATCTTTTGATGATTTCCCAAAATAGTTCTGTGCTGCGGATTCTACCCCATAATTGCCACCGCCGAGATAGGTTTTATTGAGATACATTTCCAGGATTTGATCTTTCGAAAAGGTCCTTTCGATCTTGAAGCTGAGAAGCGCTTCTTTGACTTTTCTGTCCATGGACTGTTCGAGTGTCAGAAACATATCCCGGGCGAGCTGCTGAGTGATTGTGCTTGCTCCCTGCCGAATACTACCGGTTGTAAAATTCGCAAGAAATGCTCGCAGGATCGAAGCGAAATCAATTCCCATATGATCATAGAAATTTTCATCCTCCATCGCGATAAAAGCGTTTATAAGTGTATCTGAAATTTCGGATAATGGTACACTTCTTCGATGTTCACTCGCGAATATCTTCACAAGATTTCCATCTTTATCAAACACTTTCGTGCCGTTCATAAGCTCGTATTCTTCTAGCTGCGATACTGGAGGAAGTTCAAGACTGTAATGATAAAGCAAACCGGCTATAAGTCCTGTAAAAAACAAGCATATACAAGTTACGATAAATAATATTTTCCAAAAAGTCACTTTCTTCATACGTTACTTTTTTTCATACAATACCATTCAACTGTCAAAACTTATGGAATAATATTTTATTATATTTTTAACATTTTTAAATCATAATTTATAGTATCAATCAATTTTCCTGTACGAATCTTAGATCGCAAATAATAAGATTTAGCTGAAACCCCATTATCCGGTTATTTGCTTCTTATTATCCCATCTTGCAGTCGAAACGAATCTTAAAATTTTAAAATATAAAAGAGTTGAACAAAATTCGATGTTTCAACAGGTGTTCAAGATGCTCTTGTATGTCTTTCTTATGAAAATGAAATCCTTGCTGCTGATTATACGGATGAGTTCGGAAATGTAACTCTGGATATTGAAGGTATGATAGGAACTCAACAAGTGCTAATCCTTACTATCACTGCTTATAACAAAACAACAAGTATAGAATCTATTCCTGTTGTTTCTACTCACTCGGATGAAACATGGGGAACCATTCCGGAAGTTACAGAACTCAGAGAAAATTATCCCAACCCTTTCAATCCAACCACGATGATCTCTTTCTCTATTCCACAAACATCCCAGTTTGTGAAACTTGCAATTTACAACTTAAAAGGACAAAAAGTAACAACCCTGGTTGGTGAAGTGATCTCTGCAGGAAGACGTTCAGTTGCATGGGATGGAAAAGATGAAAACGGTAATCGGGTCAGCCAAGGAATTTATTTCTATAAAATGGATACAAGTAATTATTCTCAAACAAAGAAAATGATCCTGATGAAATAAGCTCCGCCATTGTGGAATATGCTTCGCATTCCACTTGGTAAACATTTCACGGGACAGGTCCTGATGAAATAAATATTCAATTTCACTATAACGCTCCGAGCAATAGGGGCGTTTTTTCCCCAATAAAAAATAAATCTTGTTGTTTCATATCCGATTAAAAAGTGTTTTTATTAATAAAAAAAACTTACATTCTATCTTTCAATTGTTTTCTTCAGACGAATTACAAACACTGCTCCTTGCGGTTTATTATCCTCAACAAACACTTCCCCACCATAATCTTCAACAGTTTTTTGTACAATGTACAGACCAATACTAGTATGTCCATTTTCACCGTATTGGAAACCCTCGTCGAATATCTTATATTTTATTTCGTTCGGTATACCAATTCCCTCATCCGCAAATCTGATCTCGCAAAATTCTTCGGCACAATTGATATCAATA
>JAVCDK010000108.1 GCA_030765865.1 Candidatus Celaenobacter antarcticus
TGGACCATGGTACGGAATTGCTGAAGAAATATGCTCCATCCAAATGGGATCCCTTTAACCCTTCAGAATGGATTAATTTCGCGGAAGTGATCGTGGCGTACATCATGGCTTCAAGGTATGGGTGGTCCATCGTGATGCCTGATTACCAGGGTATGGGCTATGATATCAATGAGAATCATCCCTATTGCGTACGAGAAAAGCTAGCCACTGCCACAGCAGATATGGTTGAGAAAGGTATCGCTATGATAAAGGACAACAACCATCCAAAAGTGAACTGGGACGGTCATCTTTTTGTCTATGGCTATTCTGAGGGAGGGTTTGTGACCATGGCGGTGACCCGTGAACTTGAAAATAGAAATATCAACCTGAGCGGCTCTGTTTGCATGGATGGACCCTATGATCTTTCTGGCACTATGGTGGATGCCTTGCTTAGCGACAATCCCTTTCCCGTGCCCTATTTCCTTCCATTGATGCTGGTTGGCTACCAAACCGTGTATCCTTCACCGTTTTCATACGATCAGGTGCTGAAAGAACCTTACAGAACAGATATTCCCAAATATACTACCGGTTTTTACAACAAAGATGTTGTAAATAGCATCATGCCTGCTTCGGGAATTTTAAAAGAAGTGTTTACAGATTCTTTTATTGATTCACTGAACATCGCATCCAGCACTGCGCATCAGATCCTCTGGCAGAATAACACCTATTCCGACTGGATTCCGGAAAGCAAGATGCTGTTATGGCATTGTAAAAACGATGACTGTGTACCTATTGGCAATTTCGAAGCAGCGCAAAGCGCCTTTGCACAGGGTGGTGCCAGTAACATCACGTATGTAGAATGGCCTCCTGTGCCTAACTGGGCAGGAACTGTGCATGTCTCCGCTGCCCCCATTGCTTTTTACGAAGGTGCAACCTGGATACACCAACAGTTGGATTAGTGGAAGAATCCGGAATTCAGAAGTCAGAAGTCAGAAGATGGAGCTTCTGATGGCTTGACACCAAAACATGATTTTCTAAATTCCAATAAACATTTGGGTCCACACCTTCAGAGTTACAGCTTGACACCAAAACATGATTTTCTAAATTTGATATATACTTCATACTTCGGCAATTTGAGTTACAGCTTGACACCAAAACATGATTTTCTAAATTCGGTGGGCAGGCACAGGCGCTTGCAGATCTGTTACAGCTTGACACCAAAACATGATTTTCTAAATTACGACTATCCTCAGTTCTTCGGCTTTAGCAGTTACAGCTTGACACCAAAACATGATTTTCTAAATTTAATACATACATATAATGAATAGGAGATCTGTTACAGCTTGACACCAAAACATGATTTTCTAAATTCCGGGAAAGGATTAAGAAATGACCAAGCTGTTACAGCTTGACACCAAAACATGATTTTCTAAATTATGAATTTGCCTCTGGCTCACAAGTATTGAGTTACAGCTTGACACCAAAACATGATTTTCTAAATTAGCGGCTGCTCAACCCGCTGAGAAGTGGTGAGTTAGCCGCTATTTCTGTAAAAAATATGTGCTATTACAGATCAAAAAGGACGTATTGCTGAGATTTTTTCGGCATCTCTGTCCGTTGGCGGTTGCTAAAATTTACAATTTTACCATATTGCCTATCGGTGAAACAAAGGATACTGACGTTTCCATTGGGCGGAACATGCTCTTCAGTTTTTTTAATGTATGTATGTACTTTTTCTCGTGTTCCGCAAAATCTTAAATATACAGAAAACTGACTCATGCTAAACCCCTCATCCAATAGGAAATTACGAAATTTTGTTGCCCTTCTCCGATCAACATCTTTAGTAACAGGCAGATCAAACATCACAAGCATCCACATAAGTCTAAGACCGCTTATCATAGAAATCAGGGAATTTAATCATGTTAATTTTATACTTGAATGAATTGAGCAAAGATAACACAGTTTGCTTTATACAATTATCCAAAGTGAGTCTTTCCTGTACCATTACGAACCTCTCGTTCAGTAGATTTGCCAGTTCTTTTTTGTTTGCAGGGGTTAGTTCCATAGAACCATTCACTTTCATTTCGATTATCTTTCTATCTACATAAGGACGAAATGGTTCCATAATATCGTCTGCCAGACAGAAAGGATTGAGTTTGTTATGATGATGCAAGCCTATAGAGGGAATCAGTCCACAAGCAACGATATAACGTGCCGTACAACTGCGTATAATTGCATAACCAAAATTTAGGAAACTATTAATGCCCGGCAATTTAAAGTCACGACAAAACTGAATTCCAATAGCGCGCTTCCAATAACGAACGGCTGCCTGTGCTTCGAGGTTATCAGGGTCACCCGATCTTACTTTGCCGACCATCCTAGAAAAGTCTTTTGCCTCATCACCCAACTCATTCAGCACCAATTTTTGATTGGTAATCTTCTTTTTAATGATAGATTGCCAGAGTCTCTTTTTAAGTGGTAATGAACATTCAATCTGGAAGATCAACCTTCCTGTATGTTCATAATTCGCACAATAGGATAGCAAATAACCGACAGGCATGAAATTATCCCCGCAAATTATCAGTGGAATGTTCAGCTCACATAATTTTGCCAGCATGTTGTGTGAATAGCGTATACTAAAACCACTCACTATTATCGAGTCTATGTCCGCAAGGGGTTCCCTGCCGAGTTCTTCCGTTCCTTTCTTGATCTGTAAGAAGCCACGATAAATACAAAGATATACATTATTTTTGTTAATTTCGATTATTTTCATTTTTTATAGCTTTAATCGCAAACATTTCCCAAGATATCTATTCCAATTTTTCGAGCATTTTTTGCTTGAAAAGTAGAAGGTCTGAATTGTTCGCCAATATCTTCTTTACCTTTTTCTTTTAAAGCAATATTTAATTCTCGGAGATATACTATGTTGCCTGTCATCTTTCTAACTCTTCTTATTTTTCGCTCGCCATCTTCATCAAATGCCACATAATCGTTTATGAACAAACGCATAACTTTTTTTGCTGTGGGATTTTGTTTGTGCCATTCGGGTTCGAAATTCGACTGGTGTGCTTTGAACATCGGAATAATATCCACCTGCCATTTATCAGCTTTTTTTCCTTTGCTCGGACAATAAATATCAGCACAGTAGTTGCTGCCAGAAAGGTAGTATTTGTAAACTTCACCCTTTTTATTACGAATGGCAATGACTGTTTTTGCATCTTTCTCTACATGAATTTTTGCTCTTTTAATTCCGGTTTTTTCGGAATATTGGGATAATATCGCTTTTATTTCATTTTGAGGAATAGCATCTGTTAATTTAATAAGTTCGTTTCTTATTTTTGTTGAGGCAATTTCCCGGATATTCTTAATACTATCTAAGCTGGTTAATGGTTTTCTTATAGAAAGTGTGATTTTCCCTTTTTCTTCATCTTCAGAAACAAAGCCATATGCTGTTTCGTCATGTAATTGCCCAACTGTTTGGTCTCTTAGAATTGCAGCTTTTGCATTTCCATGATCGGGTTTGTAGGAAACAACTATTTTATCAACTTTTTCAGAGGTATCCTGAAAGGAAAAGTCGTAAAATGGTGAAGGCATTTCTTCGATGAATCTCTCTCGCGTTCTTTCGGTGGCTCTGGCAACTTTCTGAAGCATTGCTCTATCTGTGCAGGCAACCACAAAAGCATCAACTGCATGGTGGCGATTATCTGCCCGGTTTTTTTCTTTATTTTCGGAGAGCAGTTCATTCAGTCCCCATTTTGCCCTGAATTTTGCAGTCAGTTTCCCTGGAATTGCCCAGACATTTTTATCACCGCAAACATAGCTCATATATTCTTTGGCAACCCTACTCATGTATTGTGTATCCGTTAGCATTCGAGAGATCAATTCACCTTGATCCTGAAAGTTTTTCATGGCATCGGGATAAAATCTCCAACGTTTATTTCTGGGTAACTTTTCGCCACGATCCAGAATTTTTTTCCAATTATAATTCTCAGGATTTTCACCGAATGCATCGAATGGTGAGCGTTCTCCTTTAAATCTATTTGCCTGGTAATACGAAACTGTTTTGTTGGCTGGTCTATCGTCAAATGTTTTAGATTTTGGGAGAATATGTTCAATTTCAAATCTGTTGGAAAACAACCCCTTGACTGCATTTAAGGGAATCTGTCTTCCTGTGTATGGGCAGCAGCGTTTTGCCGGATCGCTGTCCAGATCTTCCCAAAGTTTATACTTCAATCTATTCTGGTATGTGTTTTCAATTCCTAGTTTCTTTATCTCATCAGCAATTTCTTCATTATGCTTTCTGTTAATGCTTTGTTCATTTTCTATTTCCCTCAATCTTTTTTGCCCAAGCTTCAATTCTCTGGCAAGCTCTACAACAATTTGGGAAGGAGCGCCACACTTTTTGGTTAAAGCATTTATAAACTTCCGCATTTGATTTAGAGCAATGTGAACCGTTGGATTGGCAATTTTCCCATATTGGATTTCATCTATGTCGTTGGGATCATCCGTACCAAAAGCTACAGCATGTGGTATGATCTTGCCGTAATAAGGCAAATTTCCTTCATCGAAGATTTCTCCGGTTCTTCCAACAGTATAACCTGCTTTTATTTGAGAAACATATAAACGGGTACCTTCTTTCAGGAAAGGTAAAATTTTGTTGATTGCTTTTTTGCTGACGCTTCCAATACCTTGCGGTAAACGAATATCTTTTATTTTTTCTGCATTTTCTTTAGTTATCTTGAATTTATCACAAAGCCAGGATACCAATGTATTTTCAATTTCCAAATCGTTATCTTCATTTATGAGGCGTGTTATAACTTCATCCTTTTCTAATTCTGTAAACGAGTCCCATTTTTCATCAAAATAATCTGCTTTCCGCATTATAAAGGAAGTCTCATCTCCCTTCAAATCCTTTCGTTTTTCACTTTCCAGATTAAACACATAATCACCTGCAAATTCTTTCCCAAGTTTTTTTCTTAAGCTTTTGAATGTAGCAGACTTTTGTTTTAAGAGTATTTGTGTGATCATTTCTCTTTGAGCGCTTGTTAGTTCATGTTCGTTTCGATCAAAATCCAATAATATCAGATTATTCACTTCCTGGTAAATTCTGAATTGTTGATAAACCGGAAATGCCACAGGGCAGCGGGGCTGATCAAGTTCAAATCTGCATTTACCTTTTGGCTGTGGTTTCAGCGGACGCTGGAAAAAGATTATCTGTTTCAGGTGTTCTTTTTTCTGTTCCATTAGTTCACTATGATACTCGCTTTGTTTATCCCATATCATATCAAATTCGTTTTCATACATGGAGCGTTCAGTATAAAGATTGTATTCTTTACCATGATCTCTAATTCTGATTGGAATCCTTCTATTTTGTTCTCTGTTTTTCGTTATATTTAAATTGAATAAATATTCACCTAATGTTCTGGCGCCATCTTCTTTAAATTTCTGCTTCAATTCTTTGATCGCCTCTTTCATCCTGGAAGAATCCTTTTCGGCATTATCTAATTTTCTATTACTTTTGAAACCTCTGCGTTGATTTAAATGAAAAATTATTCTGCCAACCTCATACAAAGTAATTTTTTTATCCAGGGCTTTTACTCTGAGAAAATACGGGTCGAGATGTTCAAGTTGTTTTCTTTCCTTCTCATTTTCTGGCATAAAACCGTATTTCACCAAAATGTCCATAAGATAAGCTCTTCTCTGAAGATACCGATCACGATTTCGCCGCATACTACGATGCTCACGTCGTTTCACGTTTAAAGGTTCGTTTGTTTTTGCGTCCCTTCCGTCCGGAAAAATTCTAACACCAAGTTCTATTAAATCCTTCGGTGAGTTGTCTTCGTTTAACTCAATCATACACCATCCAAGTGATGTTGCTCCCAGGTCAATTCCGAGACGATATTTTTTCATCTTGACTCCTTTTTTAAAATCCCAATATTTTGGTTCAGTTCTTAATCATGTTAATTTACCACCTGATATAATTTTCAGGTTTTGGTGTCAAGCTGTTAACAAGGTTTTTGAACCAAAAAATTAAGGCACCGGCTCCGGCTTGTGCCTTTTTTTATTGACATAAATTATAAGCTGAAATTTGTTAAATCGAATATGTGAAGGAACTAAATAATCAGTACAAAGGAACTTATATGAAAAAAAATATCGTCCTTTTTGTGATACTTTTCTCAACCCTCATACTTGTCTGTAATTCACTGGCTGCAATAGAATTATTAAAAGGTAAGACTCTGTATATGCAGGCACAGACCCTCGAAAAGAACGCAGACTATTTCAAAGCCCTTGAGCTTTATAAACAAGCACGGCAAGAACTTCTCAAGGTAGATGATATAGTCCTTGCCAATCAGTGCCGGCAGTCATGCACGCGGATCACGAAGATAACTCTTACCTATACTTACACAGTAGAAGACGTCCGAAAAATGATTAAAGAAAAATATCCGGAAACCACTGATGCCCGCATTGATGAAGTTATCAATGACGGTCGCCTCGATCATCTTGAAATTGGTGGAGAAACCTATTATTTTGATCAATTCATGAATACTCTCTACCATATCTACCCGGACTTTCGAACCCAGGAAGAAGCAGGTGCGCTGGGGAAGATGGGAAAAATATTTGATATTATGTCACCATACCTGTATGAAAAGGATAACTTGCCCGCTTACGAGACTCTTTCAAGCCCGATGACCTTTGAGCTGGAGGGGCAACTCTCCATTCCCCGTGATAAATTCCCGGATGAGGGGATCCTCAGGGTATGGATGCCATTGCCTCTTTCAAATTCATCTCAAACAGACATCAACGTGCTCTCTATTTATCCAGAAGAGTATATTCCCTACCCCTGCCATCTCGATGGTGATATTGGTTATGTATATTTTGAAATTCCTCTCGAAGAAGTAACAGACAGTCTGAAAATAGGAGAAAAGCTCCAAATAACCCGTTACGAAGAGCGCTTTGATGTTGACCCGGATCTGGTCGGAGAGTATGATAGAACTTCCAATCTCTATAGGCGTTACACTTCATCTGATAAGAATATCGCGATCACTCCTGCGATTATAGAAACAGCTCACAGATTAGCCGGAGATGAGACAAACCCATATCTCGTTGCCAAGAAATTCTACGATCACATTGTATATGATCTTGATTACAGTTATATGCCGCACGTAGCCCTGGAAGCACTGAAGATTCCTGAATCCGTGTTTGTTCACGATCATTGTTATGGTGACTGCGGGGCTCAGAGCATGTATTTTTCTGCATTGTGCCGCGCTGTAGGCATTCCAGCGAGAGCATCGGGCGGCATGCAGCTTTTCCCTTTTCAGGCAACCGGATGTGGAGATCATTTTTGGGCTCATATATACATTCCCAACTACGGCTGGATACCTGTGGACACTTCTGTCGGACAGGCAGCAAAGTATATACCCCACATACAGGAAGAAAAGGAAAGAGATTTTATAGAGTATTTCTTCAGCAACCTGGACCCCTTCCGTTACCTTATTCAGGTGGATGTTGATGTTCCGCTGGAACCTGCACCCAATGAACCGCTTTTATTTGGTATGGTGCTCCAGTCTCCTACTGCGGAATGTGAAGAAATGGACGAAACTCCCGGTTTGATCATCATGGAATATTGGAAAATACGCTGCAAGAAGGTATCAGATTAAAAATCGGATAACCAAAAGAAGAAAGGATTAGTTGTCCTTTTCTCTAAAAGGAGGATATGTGCGTAAAAAGATCATCATATTATTTGGGATGCTCTTCTTTATTTGTGCACTGCTCAATTCAGGTGAGAACAAAAAATCATTGCATACTCATTATTGTATGGTGCTGTATGGGAAGAATCAACTTTACTTAGATTCCATCTCATCACATAAAAACATATCGATAGTTTATACTCCCTTACCAAACATAAATGGTTTCGGCTTAAACGCCTGGTATCTTCAGGATGATTACACTTCATACTACGGATATAAAGAAAGTACGATTATTATCCAGCCATCTACTCATATCCTTTATAAATCTCTCGCCTTGAAACTCGGTATAAATGTACTTATCCTTAGTGAAGGAGAGGAACCCGGGCTGAAGTCATTGCTGCCTGCGGTTGAAATAAAATATGGTATTACGGGCAAGCTTTATTTCTTGGCAGGTTACAGATCAGATATGTTTTTCGGTCGTTTAACCGCGAATCTTAATTATGTATTTAATGACCGTACTTCGAGTATAATGCTCGGTTACACCTATGCGGATGTTAGTAA
>JAVCDK010000049.1 GCA_030765865.1 Candidatus Celaenobacter antarcticus
TGGTGTTCAATGAAGAATTTGATAGAGCACTTCTTCTTTTTACCGGGTTTGGCTATTTCTCTGATGATCAAAATCTGGAAGTTTTGAAGAATATATCAAAATCATTGGTGCCGGGTGGATTGTTCTGTTTTGATACTTTCAATAGAGATGCTTTTCTTAAAGACTTTCTCCCTTATCATGTCCGGGAAATACGTAATGATCTTATGATAGATCGTAATACCTTTGATCCTAAAACCGGAAGACTTATAGATAAACGCATCATTATTCGCGATGGTAAAAGGAAAAATGTTCCGTTTTCAATCCGTTTGTATGATTATAATGAAATAGAGAAACTGATTGAGCAAGGGGGGATGAAAATTGATAGGATCTATGGAGATTGGGACAAGTCACACTTTACTATGGATTCAAAAGGGATGAAGATCATCGCAAAAAAGATATAAGATTTTCTGGTTCCTGTTATTTTTAAGTGGGTTGATATACTTAAAATCTGAATATCCAACACGGAATATTCGGAATATTCAATAGCCATTTAACTCATTATATCAGAGAGAAAACGAATCTGTAACGTGTCCTGTCTTAACGTATCCGCCAGTGGCTGGAAAAATATTGAGATCAATTCATCTGTTTCCTGTAATAGAGATGGCAATTTTTTTGAAGGCTCAATTAATTTTGCTCGCACTTTCATTTTCAGCCACACTTCGATTCCTATCACAACCATTATGAAGGTTAAGACCATTCGCAAGGTTTCAGATAGTTTCAGGTAATTGCTCAGAAACATGAATAATTCTAAGAGCATAATCAATAAAACCGTCCTGCAAATCGAGCTTCTTTTGATTATTCTCTTTATTCTTTTCTTTCTCACTCGTTTAATTTTTTATTTCATACTTGGATATTCCGTGTTGGATATTGGATATTATTTCCAACTTAGCCACTAATTTTTCAAAGAGTCAGATTTTCCTTGTATAAAAAAAACCTCGAACCAAAAGATCCGAGGTTTTCTTTTTTATATGTGAGGGATTATTTCACGAGTATCATTTTCTTTACTTCATCGAAGTCCTGATTTTCAAGCTTGTAGAAGTAGATACCTGTTGCCATATCTGAAATATCGATCTGGGCAGCACCACCGACACCTTGCACAGTTTTGACAAATTTACCGTGAATATTGTATATTTTAATTGTGGCATTTTGATTCATCGCACTGCCTTTAAGATGATATTTGATTACGGTGGAACCTTTAGAAGGATTCGGGAAGTTGCCGAGTATCGAGGTATGGTCATAATATGTATTATCATTAACACTAACCGTCGGAATACCCGTACCGAATACTTCAAGACTTTTTAAAGTAAAGGGTTCAATAGCAATAAGGATTTGACCATCATAATTCTGTGCATTCTGAGGAGCAAAAGTGAGATCATAGCTCATACTTTCGTCCATACCAACCGAATAATCCAGTACATTTCTAAGTGGAGTAGTACCTGCTTCAGCAACAGAGTAACAATCCGGTGTCATGATACTTCCGGATAAGGTTCCACTTCCAAGGTTATAGATAGCAAATTGCATCGTAGAATCATGTCCTACCTGAACCTGGCCAAAATCAAGAGAAGCGGGAGATAGGTAAAACACCGGGAAAGGTGAAAGAACAGGCGGTAAGATTATATAATCGATCCATGCACAATCCTGTCCGCTGACCTGTGCGTTGTCCTTGTCATAAACCCATTTGAATGTATGAGTTCCAGCGGTCACCGTGTATGATACTTCATCCCAGCTAACTTCACCAGCCCATTCGGCTTGCTGTGAACCGTCGATGTAAAATTGTAAGTAGTCATAGTTATTTTCCGAGGATACTTTTCTCCAGAATGAAATGTCACCGGCATTTGTATCTATCGTAAGAGAAAGCTCGGTTTCTGAGTTGTTCCCAATAGCTCCGGATTTTGCGCAGAAGCTACCTTCATATGCGTTTATCTCATCGATAGTCCAATCAGCGTCTCCGCTCTGAACCCAGTCATACGCATCGAAATTACCTGTTTCGAAGTCTTCGATTGAAAGCCCGACATATTCATAGAACATCTCGGTGGCACTGTAATTTCCGCCTGTCACATTGAATTCGAGAGGAATGCTTACACCGGTTGGTGCACTGTTGGAAACAGTAATGTTGAAAACGGCAAATTTAGACTGATTTGTATCAAAGCTGCCGAAATCATAGGTGCCAGTATTAATAGTGACGTAGCTATTGCTTACGAGAGTTCCTGTTGCATCAGGAGAAGTTGCATGTCCATCATTGGTGGTTTCTATAGTAATATTTGCTGTCTCACCAGCGTCGAGACGGCCATTATTATTACCACCGGAATCATTGATCGTGAGATTGCCTACAGCGAAATGGGGAGCATTAACAACAACTCCAAATGATGTATCCCATGTTTCTTTTGTTCCGGGATCACCCACTACATTGACGTCGAGAACAACATAATGCTGGTCTTCTATATTGTCTGAAACACTGAATTCGTATGCGTCAACCATTGTAGATGATTGGTTAGCCCCGATAGTGCCGAAGTTCTCTGAAAAATCCGAGAAGTTGATATTAGTATCTAATGTTGAAAGTGTTGCAACGACGTTGTCAGCAGCCTGGATACCAACATTTTTCAATGTTAATCCAAGCAGGATGTTTTCACCGTAATCAATCAATCCATTGTTATTTCCAGCTGTATCGTTGATTGAATGATCTTCATAAATAATATATGGTCCAGAAGGAGGAATGACACTTACTATACTTTCATAACGATAATAGTTTTGCTTTACAGCAGTGACAAGAACATTAATTCCGGGAAGTTGTGATTCGATAGAAATAGCGGTAGGAACTAAACCATTACCAACACCCGTACCGATGATTTCTCCTTCAACAGAAAGACAGATATCGGCTCCGACATTTGCAGTCACATTAAAGGAAGTTATTCCGCTTAATAAAGCTGCATCATGACTTACAGTAAGGTTCTGTGGTACTTCTGAGTACACAGTCATGAAGGCGTCGCCATGATGATGAAAGAGGTAATAGGTTATTTGTTTACTGCTTGTGTTATAGGGCCAACTTGAGCTCTCAAGGAAGATTTTACCTGCAGAGTTACCAAAGCAAGGATATATCCAATCCGAATTTGATGGACCTGCACCATAATCCGGCATGAACTGAGGCCACATAGCGTCATACATACCCCAAACATAGGTGTCATTTACGAAAGAGTATGAGAGTTCTGAAGCAGCGATAATACCAAGTGCACGATGTTCATAGCGATGCATTGCTTCTGCAAAACATTCTGATGAATTATTAAACTTTCCAGTTAGGCAGTTGATAGAAAATACAAACACAAGATCATCATTATATAATCCGCTGAGATCACCAATATCATAGTCGGGTTCGCCCCAACCGCTTGTGCCACCATGATCCCGATGCTGAAGCATGAATGCGCCGCTATTGATAGCATTATTTACCATAGTAGCATTCCCTCCGGTAAATCCACCTAATTCTTGAGGGGTACTGGGTATATATCCCAAGCCAGAAGGGCCGAAGTAATTCATTACAATACTTGTATTAGTTGCAGTTGACCAAGGTCCACTATTATAATTATATGCTGGGGATCCTAGTGCATTTATCCTTACTGTTTGTCTTCCAAGTTCATGATTCCAAAATCCACCGACTGTTTCTGAGCAAATCTGAAACCATCTACCGTCTTGCCAGCCAAGGGCTGTGATTGGATGATTATAAAAATCAGGATTTGTAGGAGGGTCTGTTTCATAATCAAGGAATTTTGTTATTGTAATTTCTAGCTCGCTATAGTTTCTTGCAGTGATACGTGCAAAGTCCATATCTGGAAGATCATCACCATCGACATCCGCATAGACGTTGTCTGAAACACAGCCGCTGAAAGGGGGTGAAATAATGCTCGATCCTGTCGGGCCTTCCGTACCATAATCTGCAAGTAAGAGAACTGCTGATGGTGCAGGATCCCAGGTATTATATGCAGTGTTGAAATAATTTTCTAATGCTGAAGTAGAATTACTGCCGATATCTGTAAGGGTAACAACTTCAGTGACAATACCTTGTTTTTGACGGAAATTCTTTATTGAGTCCGCCCATGTGATGAAATCAGGATTGTCAGGGACAACAATAAGGTATTCACAGCCATCATCTTTTGTGGAGGTGTAAGAATAATCTTTCTCAGGAATTGATTCATAGTTTAATATTACCTGTCCATATATAGGATCCCACCATTTGCTGCGAAGCCTATCTTCGCCAAATTGTCCGTTGCCGCCGATGAAATTCAGGTCGATCTGTATGTCACGATAGACGACCATTTCTTTTGTAACGGGGTTGTATTGGAATGGTGTTATGCCAATGATCACGACATCGACTCCACGAATTTGCATTACGTCTGAAATGATAACCGGTTCTGCAGGATAGAACTCATTTCTAGAGAATATCTGCATATCCTTATTGTAATCAAGAGGTCCAACTTCAGTATCAAGCGGAATGCGGGGAGCAGGGGCGATATCCATATTCGGAACGATATCGGTACGATAATTAACAATATTGAAAGAGACAGAAGCGCCTTCCGGAATTGCGATATATCTGCTCATACCTGGAAGGTCTGGTGCGCCTTCATTATTAGGAAGGAAAACACCGGGAATTTGAATACTTTGAAGAGTTTCACCATCAACTTCTGTATCGGTAGTAAAATACACCTGGACAGAGAAGTTGAGAGAAAGGTCAGAGGAATTTTGCCGCAGTATGCTGAATCCATGGTCTCCCCAACTGTCATTATATTGCTTTGCATATGCAACTGAGGAGAAGAGAATAAGGCAAAATGCCATCAAAAGAGCAATCTTTTTCATCAATATCCTCCATTGATTTTGATTGATTTTCTTATTTTTATTTTTTATTCAAAAATTTTTGATTAAAAAACCAAACACACGAAACTATGTCAAGTTTATAAAAAGATAATAATAGTTTATGGGAAAAGAAGTGTGTGTAAACATAAATTTACCAGGGACTTGTAATGTCGTAAAGAGCTGCGTGAAGAATGTTGTTTTCTGAAAATATGAAGTATATGTAATATTTTCCAGCTTCAAATGGAACTTGCTTGACTTTGCCAGTTCCTTCTTGAGGAAGAAAATAATATCCGGATTCACGAGCGCCTTTTGGTAGCCAGAAAAGACCATAATTGCCGGCTGGAATTGATTTGAAGTTTGTCATTTCATATGGACCGAAATCGTCAATTAGTGCTACAGAATTGAACTCCCAAGTCTCTCCGATCTTCATAACATTGAGATTTTTCTCAGTACCATTCAGCATAGATATCTTGGGATTGAAACCAGCATCGTCATCAAGAATATAATAACTCATCCTACCATTTTGTTGGGCAAGTATAGCATGAATTTTTCCACCCTCAACCGGGCAGTGGTAAGGTATGTTTTCTTCATTCTTCCAGCGCATCCATTCAGTTTCGGAGGAGGGTTTATAATAAAGAAAACTCTCTTCAAGATCAGTAGCATTAAGCAGGCGAGAACTCTCTTGTGAGGGTAGATTGGTCATGGTGAAGACTGGTTTTAATGGTTCTCCAAGACGCACATCAAAGGGTTCGTCATACAGGTTTATAAAGAATATTTTAGCATCCTTTATCCAGAGTGTTATTGAAGAAAGGAAATAATCATCTGTATAATAATGAACGGAGCAATATTCTCTTAGATCCTCGGTGGATGAAATTGTTGTATCAGCAATGTTCACCTCGCGAGAGGTTAAAGTATTTTTAGTCAGATTAATGTTGAAGCAATAATAATTTACCTCATCACCGCCGGACCCGAGAGGTCGTGCATAAAGATATTTATTAGCTCCAATATTTGTAATATAGCCGATATAATAGGGGTCCCCAAGATAGTCTTCATTGTATGTGAGTATCTTAATAAAATATGAATAAGGATCGTTCTCAATAAATTCTACTTTTTGAACATCATACTCATTACTGGTTTCCCAGATGCCTATAAGGTTTCTGTCAATTGGAACAGTGCCAAGATCACCCAGAGGATATTTCGTTGCTGCCGGACAGCCAATAAGCGTCAATGCTATGGTTAAAATAATTACAAAATTCAATATTTTTCTTAACATAGAATTAAATATCCTCTATTTTAAAATAGAGGAAATATCATCTAAATATTCGTCAAGTTAAATGGAGCCAATCTCTTTTTTTCTCAACTACGAAAATTTTGCCATATCTTTCTGGAGAAAAATTTACTCCTGTGGTCAATTCTATTGGTGACTATTTGTGATGTGATTTCTTTAAAAAATATATCTGCCACAGGTCTTTATCTGAAAAATGAAGCAATGGTTTGAGAGCTGTGATGCCGGATCGACCTATGGTTTTTTCAAGATACTTCATCTCAGAAAATTTATCTTGTATTGTGGAATCTATCTCAGCAGGATATCCTGTTTCCCTCAACATTAACAATGCCTTTGCTCTCACTGCTAATTCAAGGTGAATTCTGAGGAAGCATAGCATATCCCCCACAATTTCTTTAGGAAGAACTTTTTGGAGTGAATAAAGATACTTTCCTGCTTTACTCTCTTTAAATCTTCCTCCCTTAAGAGTTCTCAGGAGCGAGATGTCGCTAGTGAAGCTGGTTTCAAGCCACTTTTCCAAACCTCTTTCACTTTGCTGAAATATTACCAATATTACTATTGAGAAAACAGCTACAAGGAGCACCGTCATAAAAACCGGGGGGAGTATAAAAAGATTAAAGCCGATATGAAAAAATATTGCGAGAAGTATCCCCGGGAGAAAAGATTTTATTCTGGTAGAATTGCTTTTTTCAATGATATAGCCCGAAATGATTGCCATCAGACAAGTCGTCGAGCCATGCATAATCGCTGTTCCAAAACCCCTAAGTACCCATGTAAAAATAGTTTCGTGATTCAGCATGGAAAGATAGTAACTGTTTTCGGCAAAGGAAAAACCTGCCCCCACCGCAAAACCGATGATCGCTGCATCGACCAGGAATCCTATCCTTTTTTTATAGAAAAGTATAATAATGATCGTGGCTTTGAGTAGTTCCTCAAGAGGTGGTGCGACATATAATGAGAGAGTTGCGACATGTATGTGAAATATAATTTTAACAAGATACTCGATCCAAAAGCTGGCTATTGCAGCAATACATCCCAGGAAGATGACTTTCAATAATAGGGAAAGCTTTAATAATTTATAGCTGTCAAAAATGATGAGGAATAGAAGGAATATGAAAACCGGGCACAGACTAATAAGAATGCTGGCGATCATCCTAAAAGAGTTTGAGACTCATCATGAATTCGTGAGTATAGTTTTGGTTATTATCAACTGCTGCTGCATATCCAAAAGAGAGGTAGGTTCTCAGAAGAGAAAGTGCGACAAATTGGAAATCAACTTGTATTCCGATATTATAATACATTTTGCGCAATGAGTTGTTTTCAACATTTGTTGCAAGGGCTGAAGAGAAAAGGGATGTCCTCATCCATCTTAAATAAAAGGGTATGATGCCGACTTCACGAAACCGAAGTGGAGGTAGTTCGAGCTCCATCATTGCTTTAAGAAAATTAGTTCCTGAGATGCTGCTGATATCCTTACCGGGAAAACTGTTCCATTTCCTGTATCGTTGCACATCCTTGTCATCGACCCAGTTATTGTGGAAGCCACCGAGATAAAAATTATCAAAAGGATCGTTTCTTTTTCCGGGTGAAATTCCCCCGGCAGTTCGCAACCAGAAAGAGGAGTGATTTACAAAAAGCGGAATGCCATAATCTGCTTGTGAATGCAGAAGCATGTGTGTTCTATCTTTTGCATAATTCATGTCAAGATTGCAGCTTAGCATGTATCCTTTCTCCTCATCTACTGATCCCTGTGAGCTTTGCAGATTTTTGTAGGTTATATCGGTTTTGCTTTCGATGATAGTCTTTGCATCGATAGATACATCTTGTGAGAATGGGAGTTCATCAAGCCCGGTATAGGCAGTGAGATGAGAATTAAGTGTAAGAAATCTTGGTTTGTCATAGATGAGATCGTCTTTGTAGGATATTCCAGCAGAAAAACCTTTTCTGCTTACTTTT
>JAVCDK010000043.1 GCA_030765865.1 Candidatus Celaenobacter antarcticus
ATTTTCTCACCAAACGTAAACAAATTTCCAGATTGATAAATATCGAATTGAACTTTGGAGAAAGGTTGGATGTGTATATTTTTATTGGAAACAGTTCCTTTTTCAAGGTCAATAGTGATCTCTTCCCGTTGTGATAATTTTGAAAGAACAATATCCGTAATAGTTAATATTGGCATTCCAGAATTAATAGCATTCCTTTTATAGATCGCACCAAAAGATTCTGCAAGGATGGCTTGAATACCAAGAGATGCAAAGCAATCAACCGCTTGCTGACGTGATGATCCCGCACCAAAATTTTTACCGGTTATAACAATATCACCCTTCTCAGCTTTGGATGCAAAATCTTTCCATCCCTCAAGATTATCAAAGGTATATTGCCCCATTTTGTTGATATCCGTGATCGCAAGATATTGATTATGAAAAATCATATCAGTATCAATATCATTAATAAGAGTGTTCTGATGGTCAACAACGAGCCATACTTTTCCTGTTATTTTACAATCTTTTTGCATTATAGATAAAGACGTGACTATCCATTTATGATGTCAATTTTTTTGCTTAATATATACCATTCAATAATTTCTTTTTCAGAATTAAATTTTCCTAACCAAAAATCGATTGCAGAAAGGTCTTTCTTGATTCTTTAAAGAGCTCATCAACATAATGAACAGAATTCATGAATTCATCCATATATTCATTTGGGATCGGAGGTCCGGATACGTTATTCAGAGAGAGAGGATTAATAGCTTTATCGTGCATATAGATTGTGTAATGCAGGTGTGGGCCGGTTGACCACCCTGTTGAACCCACATAGCCGATCACTTCTCCCTGATTCACTCGTTTGCCTACATAGATATTCTTGGCATAGGCGCTCAGGTGTCCATAGAGAGTTTTAAAACCGTTAGCATGACGGATCATTACAGTATTTCCATAACCTCCGTTGTTTCCAGTTGGCGTTGGATGTCCTCCCTTCCAACCTTTATGAATTACTGTCCCATCCGCAGAACTAACCACGGGTGTACCCATAGGTGCTGCATAATCTACTCCATTATGGAGCCATACTTTTTTGGTGATCGGGTGCAGGCGCATTCCAAAATATGAGCTTATGAAAGAGTAATTCAGAGGAGAACGTAGAAAAGCTTTTTGAAAAGATTCTCCATCAGCTGAATAATATCCTCGCACATTGCCGCCATTATCATAGTAATATGCTGTGAGATCAAAAAGTTTCCCACGATATGATGCTCCCAAAATATTTCCATATTTGAGGATTTCCCCATCATGACTGAAAGCTTCATATATGATAGAGCATGTGTCACCTTCTCGAGGATCAATAAAGAAATCAATATCCCATTGAAAAATGTCACTGAACTTCATTACTAATTGCGGGTTTAATCCCCCATTTACAAGAGTTTCATACAAAGATGATTTCAATATGGTTGTGAGCAAACGGATGTCTTTTTTAAGCACTAACTTTTCATGAAATACTTCAAATTCATCAGTGGAATCTCTTGCAACAATATATTTATCAATTTTGTTTGGTAAATATTCTATGACTTGAACCACTCCAAGTGTGTCAATTTTGAGATGGAAACCGTCATTTGGATGAGAATATCTCAAATCATAAAGTTTATTCAACTCTTTTGTGATCTTATACGAATCTTGATAAGAGACATCATTATCCAGAAGGATTGAATAAAGTGACTTTCCAGTTTGTAATTGTCCATACACATGATCGTAGGGATCTGGAGGTTCGATTTCAATAAGCCGATCCTTGTGTGTGCATGAGATCAAAATGATGACAAGTATCAGTAATAAAAACAAGCTCTTCATACGTTGATTTACAGCTCCCCTTTTATTGCAGCAAAGGCAGCAGTGACAGGGCTTGCCAAATAGGTTTCCCCATCACCCTGCTTGCCTTTGAAATTTCTATTGGATGTTGAAATTTGAACTTCACCCTTGCCTGTCATGCCAATTTGTCCTGATGCACAGCCTCCGCATCCCGGATTTGACACAATAGCTCCAGCGTTGAAAAGAATTTCTAAAAGACCTTCTTTGAGCATTTGTCCGTAAACCTCTCTTGTGGTAGGAACGACCCGAAGCATTACGCCTTCTGCAACATGATTATCTTTCAGAATGTCAGCAAGATAACGCATATCCTCAATGCGACCGTTCGTACATGATCCCACGAAAACAGAACCAATTTTTAATCCTTTTAGTTCCGATACATTTTTGACATTATCGGGTTTTGGCGGACAGGCAATTTGGGTTTGCAAGCCGGAGACATCGATCTCAATTTCTTCTGAATACTGTGCATCTGCGTCAGCGATAACGAACTTTTGATCTTCGCCGGTTCTTACTTTCAACCATTGGGTTACCTGATCATTTTGCTCGGGAAATGAAACAATACCGCCCATTTCAGTCATCATACTACACAAAGTAATATAATCAGCAAAAGTCAAATACTGCAAGCATTCGCCATAATATTCAATACATTTACCAAGTGCACCCTTGCTGCCGATCCTCTTGAGGATGTATAGCACAAGATCCTTTCCTGTAGCGGGATATGAAAATGTTCCTTTTAAATTGATCTTTATTGTTTTCGGGACTTCAAACCATGTTTTTCCTGTGCGGAATCCGAATGCAATATCCTGATCCCCCATTCCTTGTCCAAAGGCATTAACTGCTCCAAGAATATTGAAATGGCTGTCAGTTCCGACCAGAGTTCTACCGGGTCGTGCAAATCCTTTTTCCATGAGAATGTGTGTTCCGATACCTGCATCAACGTCATAGACCTTGAGCTCGTTCTTAAGAGCGAAGTCACGGCATATCTGCTGATTATTGGCATAAGGAATGGTTTTGGCAGGAGCAACAGTATCAAACGTAAAAAACACATTATCTTTATCAGGTAATTCTGCATCGGGATAGTGCTTTTCTAAATTTTTTACAACATTAGGTCCGCCAAAATCACGCGCTGTACGAATATCGAGCTTCATCCACACGATTTTACCTGCTGATACCTCTTCATCAGAATGAAGCTGAATAATTTTTTCTGCAATTGTTTTACCCATTGTAATCCTAAGAAATTTCTTCAAGCTCGACAGTGAAATGTCTGAGCAATTTTGGTTGATAAGTTATGCGTAATCCCTTGAGCATATGCCTGTTATCCATAACTTTCTTCACTGTTTGAACAACAAAATCGAGGTGTGATCTTGTATACACACGACGAGGAATTGCAAGCCGTACAAGTTCAAGCTCCGGGTAGATAGTTTTACCAGTTTTTTCATCAGTGTAGGCAAACATAAGACTGCCAATCTCTGCACTTCGAATGCCACCTTCGATGTACAGCGATACGGAAAGAGCTTGTCCTGGAAAATATTCTTGAGAAATATTTGGTAGGATCGAACGCGCATCAAGATAGATCGCATGACCGCCGGGTGGTTGTACAATTGGAATTCCCTGCTCTAAGAGACTTTCTCCGAGATATGCCGTTTGCTCAATTCGATATTTCAGATAATCCTCGTTCAAACCCTCTTGCAGACCGATCGCCACAGCTTCAAGATCACGTCCTGCCATTCCGCCATAGGTTCTGAAACCTTCTGTTATGATCAATCTGCTTATCATTCGTTTAGCAAGCTCAGTGTCTTTCATAGTTATAAATCCACCAATGTTTACAAGTGCATCCTTTTTTGCAGACATGGTTGCGCCGTCAGCGTGAGCAAAAATTTCTTTAGCAATATCTTTGACCGAAGTATTTTCGTAACCCTTTTCCCTCATCTTTATGAAATATGCATTCTCAGCATAGCGGCACGCATCAATAAAGAATGGTACATTAAGCTTTTTCCAAAAATTATAAACCTGCTTGATATTCTCTAACGAAACCGGTTGACCACCCCCGCTGTTATTGGTAATTGTAATCATAGCAACCGGAATATTATCCACACCAACTTCATCCACTAGTTTTTGAAGTTTATTAATATCAATATTTCCTTTAAACGGATAGATGCTTGCCGGATCCATTCCTTCATCAATAACACAAGCTACCGGGATACCGCCGTTATTGCGAATATTTCCCTCAGTTGTATCAAAATGGATATTGCTTGGAACATAATCACCCGGCTTGAGAATCGTTGAAAAAAGGAGCGCTTCTGCTGCACGTCCCTGATGTGTGGGAATCACATTTTCGTAGCCAAAGATGCTTTTAATTGATTCCTCAAAATGTAAATAGCTCCTGCTTCCAGCATAGGATTCATCACCCCGCATGATACCAGCCCATTGTGAATCGCTCATTGCAGAAGTCCCGCTGTCTGTTAGAAGGTCGATGAAGATATCTTCAGCTAAGATATTGAAAAGGTTATATTTTGCCTGTTTGATCTTATGTATTCTTTGCTCTCTACTCAGCATTTTGATGGGTTCAACCATCTTTATCTTAAACGGTTCAGCGGGATACTTTGCCATATGATCTCCTTGGATCAATTACTCTTTTAATGAGTTATTTTGAGTGAATTCAATTATTTTTTCATGTTCACTGCTAATTTCCTTTAAAAAAACCTATTTAAAAAGCGCACTTCAATAGCAGTAAAGAAAATTAAAGAGTTTTTATTTATTTTTTCTTTTCTATGAAAAAATACCGACTTAAATAATTGATCCTGTTTATCAAAGCGGGATTGTTTTTATGAAATTTTGCCAGATTATCCAGTGCAAATTTCAGGTTCCGACCCTCTTCATTCAGAATTGTCTCTTTGTTTTTAATAAGATTTTTTTCAATTTTTTCTTTTATCATTTCCACAAAATACATGAAATAGATCATTGAATTATTTTCCTCATTCAGATAATGATACGCAATTGCAATATTGAAGTAAACTTTTGGATAATCGTTGTATTTGATCTCACTTTTATATTCTTTCAACGAATTTTTCCAATCACCTGTAAGAGAGAGCACATATCCCTTCCAGAAATGGAGTTGTGGATAGTAGGGAGAAATCTGCTCCAACTTTTTGTAGATTTGAAGTGCTTTTGCATGATTATTACTTAATGTATAGAGCAGTCCCCAATGATATAACAGATCAGTATTATTGGGGATGTATTGGTATGCAATCTCAGCTTCATGAATTGCATTTTGAAGTAAATTACTGTCTTGTGATGAGTAATATCCTTTTGATTTAGAAAAATGTGCGAGTCCCTGCACAGTTCTATACTGTTTGAACGTGCAGATTAATAAAACGAAAATAAACACTATCAAAATATATTTAGTTACATAATTTGGTTTCTTTTCCACATCATTCGAATAATCGGCTGATAACAAGCCTGCCAATATAAAGAAGTAGATAAGAATTGGTGGGATTCGCATCGTGATGGAAAATAAATTATGAATCAATAAAAGTAAGAGCGAAAATGCCGTGATATAGATAAAATATTTATCATTCGAATTTATCTTTCTTTTATATTGCTTGATTAAAGCAAATAGAAAAATAAAATATAGAGCAAGCCCGATAATACCTGTTTCCGCCCATATCTCAACGAATTCATTATGGGCATGAGAAATGATATCCTCCTGACCAAGCAGTTTATAGTCACTTAACCGGTATTTCGGAAAATCACGGACAAAGGTGCCCAACCCGCTTCCAAATACCCAGTTGTGTTTAATATACTCCGCATTTGCTTTGTAGACACGCTCGCGAAATGTAATAGTCTGAGGACGTATGGTTTTAAAAACATAATTGAAGCTTAATACTAAAATTATCAAAATCGTACAAGAAACAACTAAATGTAATTTATTTCGTTTTTTTATAGCATAAATGAAGTATAACACAAGAAGTACAATAATTAGACTGAGCATTCCTCCTCTGGATTGTGTCCAAAACAAAAACAGGAGTGCGATTATCATGCTGATTAACGCTGTGATATGAATCCATTGTATTTTTGTTGTCTTCCATGTATATAGAATAAACCCAATTGTGATCAGCATATAGCTTGCGAGATAATTTGCATTTGCCCAGGTTAATTGCAGTCGAGAAAAATTAGAGAAAGTGGAGTAGTTTTTCTGCAAAAATACTCCGAATACGATTGATACTATAAAACTTAAAAGAAAGCTATTACTAATAAAGAGCTTTTCATTGCTGTTGATTTGTAACTGAGATATTATAATGAAAAGTAATGTATACGGAAAGAGATAGTACAACTGCTGAAATCCGAGCGCAGCTACCGGCTGTAATAACGTGCGTAAAAATAAATATAATATGTATATAGCGATGACAATTATTGGAAAAGTTAGTTTTAGTCTTTTATATTCTTTTGCTATTAAATATACTATGATTATAGAAATAATAAGAATCTGCTGGATAAAGATTTTTGTGGAGAAAAAGAGAAGTTTTTGTGTAGTGAGGAATAATGGATTTATCAAGATCAACAGTGCTATCATATAAATAAGAGGTTGAATTTTTGAGGAATTAATTTTGGGAGTTTTTTTCATGAATCTTATAAAAAAAAAGCCCCATTCCGAATAAACGGGATAGGGCTATATTTGTAATCTATTATCTCATAAGGATCATCTTCTTCGCTGAAGTGAAGTCGTCAGATGAAACTTTGTAGAAGTAGACACCATTAGGTGCATCACCAGGATTCCAGGTAGCGATACCATTCTCGCCCTGAATTGAATCAACAAGCTGACCAAGAACATTATAAATCTTGATCTGAGCATTGTTGTGAATACTGTTTTTTAAATTATATTGGATAGTAGTTTTATTGTTAAATGGATTAGGAGAATTTTGTCTTAAATAATTTGACAACTGTGGAACATCAGGGTCATCTACTGATACAAATCTATCAACAACAGCACGCATCATAATATTTTGTGGAACTCCATCGTTATAATCTTGCCATTCTGTTCCATTATAATAATAACTTCTATCAAATGAAGGTCCTTCATCTACTCCGATTGAACTGGCACCTGCGGATTCAAACCAACCAACATAAAAATCTCCGTCTGAAATTTGAATGTCATAAGTGTCTGGTAAGGTGATAATATTCCAACTGTTTTCAATAAGTTGAGCAACCGGAACAACAAATATAGGATCAATTAATTGTGTGCCGGGTTCACCATCAGGGCCATCATCATCCCATGCTCTCACAATAAGATTTTGTGAGACAGAAGTGATAAAGAATTCAATTTTATTTAATTTTACATAACCAATTCCGGGATCAATGTTTGGAGTTATTCTCACAGCAAGATTTTTACCAACACCCGCATTATACTCACTTTCAGCAGAACCATCATCATACTTGTAACATGTTTCTGATGCAGTTACAACATAAGCAAGCGCTTGATTTGAATACTCAGAATCCAATCCGTCATATAGTGCCGTTACTACATAATAGTTGATAGCACCAACTACAGATTCATCATCCATGAAAGTGGTTATGTTGGGATCATCAATCGTTCCAATAAACGTATAATCAGTACCATTAGTTAAAGAGTGATAAATATTATAACCTTCCAATAAGTCAGCATGGGGATCTCGGACAATAACAGTAGCAGCAACATCTGGTGCCCAGCAAACATATTCTGTTGATGCCATCAGATAATTTACTCTTAGGGCTGGATAGTCAGTTACTGGATTCCAAGCACTTCCATCCAATACATAGGAATGGTTAGGGTCACCCCAATCTGGGTGAGTATATGAGCACCAAAAGCCCTGTAATCCGCCATCATTACTATAATTGGATATTTGAATCCAAATACTACCACCAACAGGAATAATGATATCTTCATCAGATACATCCACAATCTCGTCATCCTTAACTGTAGGTTCAAGTCCAGTAGTTTCATACAGTACGACTCCTGGTACACCCCCATTGTCATCCAGAATAGCTAAGTCTACAGTACCAACAATGGGGTTACCAGCTGGCTCAAAAATAATACCATCATCATCCCACGTTGCAGGGTCATTCCATCTGGCCATTACAAAACTTGCTTCAGTTATAGGTAACTCATAATCAAAAGGATTCTCAATTTTGGTAGCCATTGGATAA
>JAVCDK010000054.1 GCA_030765865.1 Candidatus Celaenobacter antarcticus
CGGTAACTGGTGGCAAAAATATCCATCATTTTCAGCTGATAGTAAATCACTTATTTTTTCTGGTAGGATAGATACAGTTGCAAACACTATTTCAATTTCATCCATTGACATTGAGACAAACATTATCACTGATGTCGTAACTGATTCTCTTGGAATGACTAAACGTTATTATTTTCGACACCCACGTTTTCATCCAAACGGAGAAAAAATATATTATTTATTGTATGATAGAAATTCTGTTGAGCGGAAAAGTAAGTTATATTCTGTAAACATTGATGGTACTGAAAAAACTTTACTTTATGAAGGTTACATGATTGACACGGCAGTTGCTTTTTCTGAAGATGGTACTAAAATGGTCTTCAGGTCTAATTATCAGCTATATACAATTAATGAAAATAATGAAATTAACGGTTTAAATATAACTACTGGCTTATGTGACACAAAAATTTCTAAAAGTGGCTCTAAAATTCTCTATAGGTATGATGGATGGAAAATAGTTGACTACAATGGTTTACATAAAAAGTCTATTTGTCGAGGGAAAAATGCTGCCTTTTCAAGTGATGACTCTAAAATTTTTGTTGTAAAAGAAAAAAGAATTTCGTTAGTTAAATAATCCTAACCACCGCTTCACCTGACAGAAACGCAGTGGGTTTTTAATTTTCTAGTTAAGATGGCATTAAAAAGTCAGTATGGTAATTTATAGTTTATCTGCATTATGCGTTTCTGCAGGTAAGCTTATCCATTAATCTTAAACCAGAACCATAGAGCAGGTTTGCTACAAGCCAATGAATTCCAGTTAAATTATTTAGAATTTGGTTAACTTCTTTTTTACTTAAAACAACTGGAATCCGTTGTGGCAATTTTGCTCTAGTAAATTCTAATGCATTGATTTCGTATTTTAATACATCCTTATAAAGAAATAGTAACGCATTTACCCCGTTAGAAATCTTTTTAAACGATTCTTTAAATATCTTTTTCCCATTCCGGATTTTAGATACTTTTCTCGTGCAATTGCATCTTCTTCATTTAAACAGGATTCATAGTAAATAAGTTCAAATGGTCTTCTATTTTTTGTTGATTTTATATAACCTTTATTATGTTCTCCTAAACGTTTTTTTAAGTTAGAAGTATATCCTGTATACCATTTATCATCTTTTAAACTTTGTAGTAGATATACATAATAAAATGACATTGATTATCCTTCAATAATTTCTAACGGGGTTAATACTTGATTTTGCGTGGAAGAACTAACTTTTTTTTGGGTTGCAAGATATGTTAAAAATTTTAAAATTTCCCTCGATCCCATTTCAGCAGGATTACGCTTATCAAAATAATAATAAAATTGTTTCATCCAATAGATGTATGTTTTTTCAGTTCGATAGCTATAATGCTTCTTTCTGATAAGATCTTTCACTTGCGTAAGTATTTTTTTATCTTGCATAAACAATCTCATATACTGCTTAAATTATAAATAATATTTCTTGCTTAATTAGGCAAGAAAAATATATTTGACAAATAAAGAATGGTATTTTCTTCTTGTAATCAAATGATTTATATAAAACTAATATCGAATATGAGTGCAATGAGAAGTAAATATCCCAATTTGGTAATATCCTGCTTAACTTCGCAGTATATGAAATTTTAAGCAGTCTAATACATGTTAGGTAGCCCGTGAGAGAAAAAATTTAACCGCAAAATATTATTTTTTACCGTAAAATTTGGAGGTATTAATATGAATCAACAGTTTGAATATAAAGTCACTGAGATAAAGCAGTGGTTTCTTTCTAAGCCCCTTTCCAATAACATTAGCAAGCATCTTAACGAAATAAGTGCAAAGGGTTGGGAATTGGTTGATTTAATTTCGTCGATTGGTTTTCTTGAAATTCCCAGTTATGTTAGGTTTATTTGGCGAAAACCAAAAAGTTAACGAATAGTTATTGTTCTGGCTACCTAACCCCCGCTTCACCTGACAGAAACGCAGTGGGGTTCTAATCTAAAGTATGAAGAGCATTCAAAAGTCATTTTGGTAATTTATAGTTTATCTGCACTTTGCGTTTCTGTAGGTGAGCTTATCCGTTAGACTGCCAATTCATGTTTTTCTTTGCAAAAATGGAGAAAATAGATGGTTAAATTTAAACGAATGACTAAGAAAGAATTTCAATCATACATAAATACTGTAATAGATGAACTTCCCAAAGAATTTATTCGTGCAGGTGTTCGGGATCAAAAGAAAGCGATAAGACAAGCGAAAGAACAAATAGAAAGAATTCTACCAAACGGATTAGAGACACCAAATAATTTTCTTTATTCTATTTTTGATAAGGTCACTTCAAATAAAGTAGGCATTTTATGGTATGAAATACGTGAAAAAGAAGGAATTAAACACGCTTTTATATGTGATATTTTCATAAATAAGAATCATAGAAGAAAAGGATATGGGACTCAAGCCTTTCAAGTACTGGAAAAAGAAGTGGAAAATAAAGGATTATCTACCATCAAACTGCATGTGTTTGGTCATAATAAACTGGCAATAACATTGTATAAAAAATTAGGTTACAAGGCAACAAATGTTCTTATGTCAAAAGATTTGTCTGTCAACAATCAGGCAGTCTAACCACCGCTTCACCTGATAGAAACGCAGGCGGGTTTTGAATTTTTCTGGATTGATAGAATCTCGCGAATGGTTGGGCTTTGAGAGCTTTTCACTTCTGGTTCGGATCGCACTTCTTTACATACTCTCCAAGTTCTTTTGCAAAATCAGAAACAAGCACTATTCTCTTATAATCAATAGGCACGTTATTTAAGTACTGAAGCACAAGATATTGTTTCTTGTCATTAGGAAATACACCAGCAAAGAAGAATCCCAAATCTTCGATATCCTCTACATAATTCACGGAGTTCTCATCACAAAGATCGAGATAGAGATTTATGGTTTCGATCTTCTTCTGACATAGTTCTCTGAGGCGTTGCCTGATCTCCAGCTTTATATTCTCACCGCAGTCATTGATGTAGATATTTGCAAAATTGAGTGAATCTTTCACTTCGATTTCCACATCGGATTGCACCATTTCTTTTGATCCCATATCGGATTTATCAGATATTTTTATCCTTGCATCAACCTGCGCATTATGATAGATTTTTTCAATTATATTTTTATGTTTTTCTGTTGAGAACACATTCACGTCTTGATCTATCAGTTTAAAATAACTCAGCACAAGGGTTTCTCTCTGAGCCCCCTGCTCATTCATCCCTTCAAATATTTTCGAGGGTGACAATCCTATGAGAATTGCACAATCTTTGAACCCAGCCCTCATCAATGTTTTTTGTGAATAAGGATGCGTGGTCACGCCTTTGGCAAACATGCCCTTGATCCCTTTTTCAACTGCCTGCTTATCAAGGAATTCTGTGAGTTTAGTCATGCAGCCCTGTCCCCGGAATTTTGGTTTTGTGAATGCCATTCCGAGTTCGGGAATATCTTTCTTCCTGCCAAAACATTCCAGGGCACAATGTCCCATCACCTCATCGTTTTTGTCACTCACTGCCACTGCGGATATTAGTTCGGCGGATTTTGACATTTCTATAAGCCGTTCAGGATAGTATATGTTTTCCATAATGTAAGTATAGCCGTATGTTCGATATGCACATTGTGAAATTTCTATCGCCTGCTTTTTTTGTAAAAGCTCCACATTGAAAGGTATGGCAACTCGCTCTTTTTTTGATTTATACTTTGGCTGCTCGAAAGCTTCCATCTCAGATTTAAGGAAATATTTTTCGACATGTTTCTGATCTACGAATTTTACGAGGTGTACTTCCTTACCACCGTATCCCATGTTATGAAATGACAACTGATCAACGCTTCCCTTCATGAGCCGAAATCCGAGCCCTACCTGCTCATCTCCGTCCAATGATTTTTCTGCAGAAAAATCCGCTACCTGGCTTGGATCGAAAGGTAAACCTTTATCCTTAATAATAACCTTGAATTCTACTGGGGTAAGCTCGCAGATAACATCAAATGCGGCATCCTCATCTGGTAGAAAAGCATGCTTCACCACATTAGTGATCGCCTCTTCCACCGCAACATTAAAAAATGTAATATCCTTCTGCGAAAATTTTGCCAGACGAGCCAACTCATTTATAAACGCCTGTGCAGCAGACAGATATGCAAGATCAACAGGCAAATGCAATGTCGAAATTTTCTTTATTTCCATGGAACCTCCGTATGAAAAGATGGTTTTCTATTAAATTTTAATGTCAAGGTCTGTGAATTATTTTTCTTGCATTAATAATAAAAAGATTTAAACTATAGATCAATTAAATGGCAGGAGGACACAATGCCTAATAGTACGCATGAAGATATACGTGAACTATCTTCAGATACAATTAATATGAGCCGCGCGCTCAACTCACTCATCGAAGAGCTTGAAGCAATTGATTGGTATAATCAGCGTGTTGATGTGTGTGATAATCAGGAACTTGCTTCAATACTTGCCCATAACAGGGATGAGGAAAAAGAGCATGCTTCGATGTTGCTCGAATGGATACGCAGACAGGATCCCGCTTTTGACCATGAATTAAAGGATTATTTATTTACGAAAGGTTCACTCACAGATATTGAACACGGGCAGCACGAATAATATTTGAACTGTTGATTATGCTAAGTTCTAAATTCTGATTTTTTTTAGTAAATTAGAGCTTTAATGTAAGCTGGTGAGGTAAATTTATCTCGTCTTTCTCAAGATTTGATATACTTATCCCAAGCAGTCTTACACTACATTTTTTTACGAGGATTTCTTCCAAAAGAGAGTTTATTGTGCTGATAATAATATCTTTGTCTTGTGTGGGTTTGAGTATTTTTTTGCTTCTTGTCGCCTGAAAGAAATCCGGATATTTTATCTTCAGTGTGATCGTTCGCCCGGCGACATTATGTTCCTTTAATCTTTCTTCAATTTTCTCAGCACATTTCGCTAAATATTCCTTCATCTCATGCATATCATCAATATCTGTTGCAAAGGTGTTCTCATTACCAATTGATTTTATATTCCGCTCAGAAGTAACCTCCCTCTTATCAATTCCCCTCACAATGTAGTAATAATATTTCCCAGCTTTGCCAAAATGGCGTATCAGTTCACCAAGCGTTTGCTCCTTTAAATCCTTTCCGTTAAGAATGCCAAGTATCTGCATTTTCTTCTCGGTCACTTTGCCGATACCGTAGAATTTACCGATGGGAAGCCCTTCCAACACTTCTTTTGCTTTATCGGGAGGAATGACAACAAGTCCGTCCGGTTTATCCATATCGGACGCAATTTTTGCCAAAAACATATTATATGAAACACCCGATGAAGCTGTTAATCCTGTTTCCTGGAATATTCTCTTTTTGATATCTTTTGCGATTAGAGTTGCTGACTTCATATCCTTTTTATTATAGGTTACATCAAGGTATGCCTCATCAATGGATATGGGTTCGACAAGTCGCGAATAATCTTCAAATATTCTTCTAATCTGTTTTGATATCCGGCTATACACCTCATGCCTGCCATGAACAAATATTGCATGTGGGCAAAGTCTGTATGCAACAGCACTTGCCATCGCAGAATGTATGCCATATTTTCGGGCTTCATATGAACATGTGGCGACAACTCCCCTGCTGTTCGGGTCGCCGCCAACAATGAGTGGTTTTCCTCTGTATTCAGGATTATCACGCACCTCTACTGCTGCAAAGAATGCGTCCATGTCGATATGGATGATTTTTCGAATGGGTTGCTCGGGTTTCATTATAGTTTTATAAATACTTAGAATTATGTAATTTTTTAATATCAATACTGCATTTTAAGAAAAAATCAGGCATTTTTATATTAGTATAACGTATCTTAAAAGCTTCGCGCATTATACATCCTTTCTACTGTCTGAATGATTTATGCTATGCAAAGCGTCAATATTTTTATAATAGGTATTTTGATAAAGATTTTTAAGATTCCTACATTACATTAACTTGACACAGATCAATGGTTTTTTCATAAGGAAATATGATCAAAATAAGTGCGAGGTTCTATGAAATATGTAAAATGCATCATCATTTTGTGTTTAATTGCTTTGTTTTTTTTAGGTTGCACAAATCATGATCTTTCATTAGAAAATGCTGAGTTAAAACAAATGCAGATAGTACTTGAAAAAAAACTGGAAGTATCCGAACAAAAATACGATAATCTCATCACAACACTAAGCGAATGGGCAGACGAAGCGATCGTTATCTGTAACATGGATGGTCAAGTCGTCAATTCAAATAGTAAGTATTGCGACCTTCTGGGCTACACTCTAGCGGAACTAAACGAAAAGACTTACCAGGAGCTCACCCCTGAAAAATGGTATGAGACGGAAGACAGTCTGAGAGATAACCAGGTTTTTGTACGAGGATACTCCGATGTTTATGAAAAGGAATATATCGGCAAAAACGGCAAGATCGTTCCTATTCAAACCCGTGCATGGTTGCTCAAAGACCAGTCTGGCAATCCTTCAAAATTTGTCGGTCTTGTAAAAAAATTATCTGATTAATTATTTTTTAATTCCCGAAATTACCATCCATTAAATGGATATAATGTGTTTTGAGATTTTATCCGCTCAATAATTTCTTCCCTTTTTCAGATAAAATCCTGAAATCCCCTTTGCGAACTGTCCATCCCTTGTCATCAAAATAGGAAAGCAGCAGAAGGCATATCTTCCTGTTTGCCTGCAACTGGTCACGGAAATCTGAAAGGATCAGAGTATCGTTTCTCTTGAAATGCTGCAACAATACCTTTCCTGCTTTTCCGATAATCTCAGCGTGAATGAATGAACCTTCGATCGTTACAATTTTCTTATTTTCAACAAGATGATTGATAATATCATGCAACTCTTTCTGAGCTATTCCCTCATCCTGCGCAAAATACCTTATCTCGCTTATTAAGGGAACTTTTATACCTGAATTCAGCACAAATTGATCAATTTTATGGATCTTTTTCATATCTTCATCTGATAAAGCAATCTGCTCTTCTCTAATCGCAAAAGTTCCTTCAACTTGATTGAGAATCCCCTCATCACTCATTTCTTTTAATATTATATTTAAAATCGGACTATCGTATTCTTTGTTCAAATTCAGCAAACCGGATAATTCTTCAAATGTTTTTCCCTTTTTTATAAGGGGATTATTTTTATGGTGCAGCGAAAGCAGTTTGCCGATTCGATCTTTCAACATGTCTATTCTTGAACCGGTTACAAGTAATAATTCTCGATTGACTCCTCTTGTTTCAATATCCTCCGGAAAAGATTTGTGTATAATTTCTCTAAGCTTTTTATCGGGTGTATTGGATATTTCAGTTAAGTATGTAAGAGGCACTGCATGTGGCTGTTTTCTCACTTCTGCTGCTAAAAATGCAGGTAACCCGCCATCCGCAATATTCTGGAGATGTTGGATGATTTTGGGGGTTCTCTTCTTATGATGCAGAGGATACGCATCAAGTATTTTTCCTCCACCAAGTGTAACATCTCCTGATGTACTTCTGACAATAAAATAATCACCAAAAATAGGAAAACACTCTTTTCCAAGATGTATCTGTACCAATCCGGTTTCCCCACTTTTCAAACTATCTTTATCAAGCAGATGTAACCGCGCCTGGTCCTCAAATGTACCCATCAGAAAAAGTGCATAATTCCATATTCCGAATTTTTTTTCATGCTCAAATAAAGTAAGCTCGGCATCTATCATTTTTGACGGTTTGATCACTCTTTCTGAGACTATCATTCCGCGCTTAAAATCCTTTATATCGAGTCCCACCACATTCAAAGAAGCTCGCTGACCGGACACCACTTCATCCACCTCTTTCCCGTGATGCTCCATTTGACGAATCCGCAACTCTTTTCCACCCGGAAGTAAATACAAAACAGTATTCTTCGTTGCTCTCCCTTGCAAGACAGAGCCGTTTATGACGGTTCCGAATCCCTGAACACTGAAAATTCTATCAATGTACATTCGGAAAAAACTAC
>JAVCDK010000150.1 GCA_030765865.1 Candidatus Celaenobacter antarcticus
TCCTCAAATTCAAGTGAAGCAGCGCTTTTGAATTCCTCGATTGCTCGCAACCAGTCACCTTTTAACATATACTCCTCTCCCTTATCATAGTATTGATAGAACTTCTCCAGTCCGTGAAGGAACGATGTCATGAGTGTGAGCATAAGTAACAAGATTAATATTTTTTTCATTAAAGCTCCAAAATTTATTGCATTATTTCAATGATCTCTGATGAGATCTGCTTTGCTGCATTATCAAAAGCTGACAAACCTGCCTTGTCCATATCTGTGTTGATGCCTTTCACATTGGAAAAAGTATTCTTATATATTTCCTCGAAAGTGGACATATCCATTACAGAGATCGTCACATCAACAAATGCAGAACACATATTGTAGATTGTAGAACCTTTTCGGGATTGTGCCTCAATGATCATAACATAATCAGCATCGGATTTAATGTCCACAAAACTGTAGCCAAACTCGGAGAGCTTCTCTTTCAGCTTGGGTTCGATATAACTCACATCCAATGGATTTCCAAAATTAAGTTCAGTGGATTCGATAAAAACTTGTGGTCCAGAAACATTCAGCAGCACATTTACAGAAGGAATTGTAAGCCCTTTTATGATATCCTGAATTATTGGATTCAAATCATCCCGTGTTACCAGCTTATCCAATGCCAGTTCGGCTTTTATGACCTGCATCTTATCCGCAGAAAGTATATTCGAGATTCTGCACGATGCCAGGCCATTCACCGCAGTTTTATCATAATCAATAAGCTCACCTTCACCTTTGAGAAAGCTGAAATGAAGCGGAAAATTTGAAATAGGCGTTTGCAAATATAAAGCTTCGAAAAGGATAGGATCATCCAGTCCTTTTCCTATAGTTGCAGCGACCTCCGGCTGAAGAGGTTTGATCGAAATAGTACTTAAAATCTGCTGCAAAGCGGAATGAAGTGTGTTGAGCAAATAGATATTCCGTCCGTTGTAGATTGTTTCCAGGGGTTCGGACAGAAAGGGCTCGATCGGATTCAATGCCTGCAGATAGAATTGCAATGCTTCTGTTATCTGACCGTTCGCTTTGTTATGTTCCGCTTTTTTATAAAAATCCAGTGAAAGTGCAATCGCTTTATCTATCTTTTCTTTACGTAACCGAGCATATTTTTCTTTTAATAATTTGTAATAAACCCAGTATTGATTTTTATCTTCCCAGGTATCGACGAGTTCGTACCCTTCCAATTGCGCCTGGGTTGAGGATTTGATTTGTGATTCGAACTCCTCTTTCACAACGCCCGCTTTTTCAAGAATTTGATTCAGAGTGGCACTGCTTATCGTGACGGTTATCTCAGAAGCGATCTCACGTAGTGCGCGATCCTTGGCTTTTTGGATATATTCACTGGTTTCAATATCTTTTTCCGCAACACCAATACCAATATAAGAATTGTTATCAATTGGTCTCTTGTTTACCCAATCCGGTTTTTTGGCAGCATAAACCGAAGAACCCCCTATAAAAAAGATGAAGAGAAAAATAATTATTTTTCTCATATACGCTTACCTCTTACTAAATATTTATTTTTTATACAGATTTTTTCTATAATATAAATGTCAAGGATTTTGAAAGCAGGATCGGTGATATGATTTACACCTATGTTTAGGAATTATTATATCAAGACTTATGTATATGTATCCACATCGCTCTTTCATTAGTTTCAAAGCTACACTTTTCATAAAAATTTTTTCTGCCTTCAGTATATGTCAGAAAGAAATAGGTTCCTTTGAATTTTTTCCTGAGCATTTCCATCATCTTTTTGCCTATTCCCTTGCCCTGATATTCCGGGCGAACGATCACATCAAAAATATTCGTGTAATAGCAATTATCCGATATAGCTCATGCAAAACCGACAAGTTTTTCACCGTCGTAAGCAGTGACATAATAGGGGTTTTGAAATGCTTGAACGATATTCTTTTCGCTCTTTCGCCATTCAACGCTTTTAAACACTTCGATCAGTTCTTCTGCTGTAACCGGATTGTTTATTTCAAATCGGATCCTGTCTTTTTCAACCATTTGTCAGCCACTCCACTGCTTTTGCTCTATTCTCAAATATCCTGAAATGATTTCCTTTATTTGCTTCGAGAGTCATCTCGCCGAATCGTTTGTTATGCTCAATATCGGAGAGCAAAACCATTGCAACTCCCATATAGTAATTAATACATTTTTGCAGTACTCCTCCTGCAAGGGTCGATTTGAGATCAAAGAAATTTGCATCAATGTTTTTGGCATACAGCAGCAAATTGTTGGTTTGATGATATCCGCATAGCCCTATCAAGTCAACTGCGTCCTGCTCAGAGGAAATCAGTTTTTCGGCGGGTTCACATTCCGCAAACACTACCCCGTTCTTCTCTACTATTTTCAATATTTCCACTCTATTCCTTTTTTATCTTCATTGAATATTATAGGCAAATGCAGCCATGAGTTGAGATACATATTCCCCATCATTTTTAAAATTTGTGTAGCCCGAATATTCAACGACGAGGGCGCCTGTTCTTCCTAATCGTATTCCTGCTGAAGCATCTGCACAGTATCCAGGTTTATTTCCCTTTCCGATAGAAGAAAATAATCGTGGGCTTATTTAGAATGCAATCCCCGGGAATGGATGATATGACGTATAGAGTGGTACTAAGATTCCAAAACCATCAAACAGGTGTTCGTTCCAAGGATTTAAGCCAATTCCGAAACCAGCACTGCAGGCAAGTTTGGAACTGTCATCACCTGCAAATTGATATTTTGTATCAAAAAATAGGAGTGCTGGTAATCCAAACTCCACACCAATATCCCATCTACGATGTATGCCATATCTTAGATTTACCTCAAAAAAACTATAATTCGAGATGAAAGATTCCTCATCACTTTTTTGGTTTAATAAACCACCGATTCCAAATGCAAAACCAACTTTTCCATTTTTCGTGACTCGTGCAGTTTGGAGTGAAGACATTGCAGAGCAGCTACATAATATACAAATTGATAAAATTATCATTAATAACCAACAGCTCAATTCCTTTAATTTATACATTTTTTTTTGTTCATCAGGGAATATTATACGATAATCCTGCAATTACTTGGGAAACTGTTTGAGAATCTTTTGATATAATTTTATAGATATCATATTCCAGAACTAATGCAAACGCACCACCAAACCTGAAGCCCGTTGATAATCCAGTATAGGTCAGCCAGTTCATACTATCATGATAACAATATACTCTAGGGCTCAGAAATACGGCAACTTCCTTAATGGGATGAAAGGAAGTGTACAATGGTACAAGAACTCCAATTTCTCTAAAGCCAGATCGTGCAGATTGAACAGTAAATCCGAATCCAATGCTACAAGCGTATATGGAACTGTCAGTTCCTGCAAATTGATATTTCACGTCAAGTGTTGTGGGATAGGCACTTGCAAACTCTAAACCAACATCAAAATATTTGAATAATCCATATCTCAAATTCAATTCCAAGAAATGGAAATCAGAAAAAACATTACTTCCGTTGCTTTCCAATAAACTCCCATAACCAACAGCTAATCCGACATCACCTTTCTTCATTGTTCGACCAGTTTGCATAGAGGACATCATAGAGCAACTAGAAATCACAAGTGTTACAATTATTACACCAGCAATATACTTTAGAGTGTAATACTTTCCTATCAGTCCTCCCTTCATTACTTTAGCTACTTTTCTGCATGTATAAGTGACGGTTTTATATGTTCAGTCAGACCTGCTTCTTTATAATATTTCAGCGCTCCGGGGTGAACAGGTGCGGTCAAACCCTTGAGCATACCTTCTTTGGTGAGAGTTCGATATGCTGGATGAAGTGTTTTGAATTCACCAAAATTCTCAAATATCTCTTTGGTGAACGCATACACGATATCATCGGAAACATCTTCTGACGTGATCAAAGTCGCTTTGACGCCAATGGTCGGCACGTCTTCAGTATTGGTTGAAAGTTCATAATAATCATGAGGAATGATCGTTCTATCATAATAGGGCAAAGCTTCCAGCAACGAATCAATTGGAGCACCTTCGATAGGAACAATGTGCACCTTTATGCGCCCGGATGTTGCTTCCTTTATATTATCGTTCGGATGCCCAACCGTATAGAAAAATGCATCCATGCTTTCATCCTGAACGAGTCCAGGCGCTTCAGCAGCTTTGACATACTCACCTTTCAGCATATCTTCGTTCACGCCAAAAGCTTCGAGCACATCTCTGGAATTCTGGAGTTGACCCGAGCCGGGATTGCCGAGATTTACTCGCGCACCGACAAGATCGGTTATTCTGCTAATGCCGCTTTTATCAGCAGCAATAAGCGTTATCGCTTCCGGATGTATTGAAAACACTGAACGAAGTTTTTCCTGAGGTCCAATTTCTGCCCATTCTGATAAGCCCTTCACTGCCTGGTACTGCCTGTCCGATTGTGCGATACCGAAATCAAGATCTCCGCTCAGAACAGAATTGATGTTATACACTGAACCGGCAGTGGATTCCACTGTTGCCTTGATGCCGTATTCTTTGAAATTATTATTCACCATTTTGCTGATAGCGCCACCTGTGGGATAATATACACCAGTAACACCACCAGTGCCAATTGTGACAAAGATAACATCCTGTTTAGCACATGAAAATATTGCGATAAGAAGTAAAAGAATTAGTATAAGCCGTAAATTCTTCATTTGTTTGCTCCTTTGAAATAATTTGAAATAATTTGAAATAATGTGTAAGCCTAATTATGGTTATCAAACGTCAAGTATTTAGCAATCTTTTTATTTTAATAACAGGACATGGAGAGGGAAGACGGATTTGAAGTCAGGTAGCACGGCATGAATATTGCAAATTTCATCAAACTCTTGACAAATAATTTTAACAAAACTGGAAATCCTTGAAAGAGATTCAACGGAGTATTCATGAAAACCTATTTGATAACCGGCGGATGCGGTTTTATCGGTTCACATTTTATTAGACATGTGCTTGAAAACAGCAGCTACTCTTCAATATTGAATCTTGACGCACTCACTTATGCAGGAAATCCATTGAACGTTATTGATATCGAGGAGAACTATCCCGACCGTTACAAATTTATAAAAGGTGATATTACAGATGAGAAATTGGTGAAAGAAATTTTCAGTCAAAATGAAGTTGATCAAGTAATTCACTTCGCAGCAGAATCCCACGTTGACCGCTCCTTTGACGATCCGATGCAATTCATGAAAACAAATGTACTCGGCACAACTATATTGCTAAATACAGCAAAAGAATTCTGGCAAAAAGATGAATGGATTTCCAAAAGGTTTCTCCACATTTCCACCGATGAAGCTTATGGCTCATTATCGCTTGGAGAAGATGATAAATTTACTGAAAATTCTCCCTTAAAACCGCGCTCACCCTATGCAGCATCAAAGGCAGCGGCTGATCTTCTCGCTCAATCCTATTTTGAGTCATTCGAATTCCCAGTTATCATTACCCGAAGTTCGAATAATTTCGGTGCAAATCAATATCCCGAAAAACTAATCCCCCTCATGATCCTCAATATGAAAAAAGAAAAAACACTTCCAATTTATGGAAACGGGTTGAATATTCGGGATTGGATAAATGTGAAGGATCATTGCAAAGCATTGCTTGCGGTATTGGAAAAAGGACAGGTTGGAGAAATATATAATATCAGCGGAGAGCAAGAGTTCGATAATATTACACTGGTGAATATGCTCTGCGAAATTGTTGCTTCACTAACAAGTAAAACAAAGGATCATTTCAAGAGATATATCACATTTATAAAAGATAGACCCGGTCATGATCTGCGCTATACAATGGATTGCTCAAAGGTACAAAACGAAACGGGATGGAAACCTTCAAACAATTTCATGAAGGATCTCACAGGCACTGTGCAGTGGTATCTTACACACGACGAGTGGGTACGGTCATGCGAATTCAGCTTGCAAAAATGGATGAGAGCTCATTATGACCTTTAAGATTTGACAGATTCCTTCAATAACATACATTAATTTTACTGATATGAAAGATATTACTCTTAGTGCGATAAAAAAATCCTTTGGAGGATATGAAGTTCTCCAAAAAGTTTCCTTCGATCTTATTCGAGGTGAAAAGGTCGGTCTTATCGGCAGAAACGGAAGTGGTAAAACCACAATCTTCCGGTTGATAACCGGAGCAGAAGAGCCGGATTCCGGCGCGATCAGTATTGCACGAAACACTACAATTGGTTATATCGAGCAAATTCCAGATTATCCTGAAGGTACTGAAGTTATCGAAGTCCTTAAACGATCCTGCCAGCATATTTATGACCTTCGTGATGAACTTCGAGTTCTCGAACATCGCATCTCAGGAACAAAGGATAAGAGTGCCCAGGTAAAACTGATCTCCAAATATGATAAATTCCTTATGCGTTTTGAGTATCTCGAAGGATACGATATTGATGTCAAACTTGAAAAAGTATGCACTGGTCTCAAGATTACAGATCAAATGCTGCATCGGGATTACAGCTCACTCAGCGGCGGAGAAAAAACAAGGGTGATGCTCGGTCAGATATTTCTTAATCATCCTGACATCCTACTGCTGGACGAGCCAACAAACCATCTGGATATCGAATCGATCGAATGGCTTGAGGAATTTATTTCCCAGTATAAAGGAAGTGCGATAATCGTTGCTCATGACCGATATTTCCTGGATGCAACTGTATCAAAAGTTATTGAGCTTGAAAACGGTAAAACAAAAACGTATAAGGGCAATTATTCAAAGTATATCATACTTCGTGAAGAAGAGATACAACGACAATTCTCTGCGTTCAGGAATCAGCAAAAGAAGATCGGGGCAATGGAAGAAGCTATCAAGCGTTTTCGGGATTGGGGAACAAGAACAGATAATCCCGATATGTTCAAAAAAGCAGTGAACATGGAGCGCCGGCTGGAACGGCTGGAACGAGTGGATAGACCCACTGAAGCCAAAAAAATGGGACTTGATCTCTCGTCTGCACAACGTTCAGGCAAGGATGTGATAAAACTTAATGAAGTATCAAAATCCTATGACGATCTCACCTTATTGGACTCAATTGATCTGTTTGTTTATTATCAGGAACACATTTGTATTTTGGGAAAGAACGGCACAGGTAAGACGACCATTTTCAAAATTATTCGGGATGAGATACCGCCAGATGCCGGAGAAGTGAAGCTGGGTTCCAGATTGAATATCGGCTATCTTGAACAGGAAGTACATTTTGAGAATCCAAATGAATCTGTTCTCGATGCATACCGCAGAAAGTTTCCCATGCAGGAAGATAGGGCTCGAACAGCTCTTGCACGATTCCTCTTTTTTGGAAATGATGTATTTAAAAGATTAGGAGACCTGTCCGGTGGTGAGAAAGTACGGTTCCAGCTTTGTGTACTGATGAAGTTAAATCCTAATTTACTGCTTCTCGACGAACCCACGAATCATCTTGATATCGATTCTATGGAGATGCTTGAAGAAGCTTTGCTCGACTACAAAAGCACTATTCTATTTATCTCCCATGACCGATATTTTATCAACAAAATAGCCCATAAAGTGATCGAGCTCGAGCATCATAAACTAAATGAATATCCTGGTAATTATGATTTTTATAGAAAGAAAAAAAATCGAAAGTCACAAGAAAATACAAATAAGAAAATAACTGTGGAAAAACAGATTTCCCAACTGGATCATACATCGCGAAAAAAAGCTGCAAATGAAGTAAAAAGCCGACTGAGACGGCTTCAGGATATAGAAGAAGAAGTGGAAAAAACCGAAGCTCGTATAGAGCACACTGAAAAAGACAT
>JAVCDK010000119.1 GCA_030765865.1 Candidatus Celaenobacter antarcticus
AGTTCGGGAAAAATTAAAACTGATCCCTCATAATCCAGGCGTGTATCTGATGAAAAACAACAAGGGCACGATCATTTATGTGGGTAAAGCAAAGGATCTCAAAAAGAGGGTTTCATCCTATTTTAACAGGAACAGCTTTGACATTCCCCGTACAGAAGTGCTTGTGAGCAGAATTGCCAATCTTGATTATATCGTAACCCGCAGTGAACTTGACGCACTTATCCTCGAAGACACGCTTATTAAAAAGCACCGTCCTAAATTCAATGTTTCATTAAAAGATGACAAACGCTATCCATATCTGAAAATTACCGTGAAAGAAGCTTTTCCACGGGTGATTGTGACGAGGTCAATAGATCGGGACGGATCAAAATATTTCGGTCCTTATACAGAAGCTCATTCAGTGCGCAATACGTTGAGATTTTTTGAGAAAATTTTTAAATTGCGTACATGCCATAAATTTATTCCCAGGGAAGTAAAATTGAACGAAACAGAGGATCGTGCGTGTCTAAACTTCCAGATCAACAAATGTGATGCTCCCTGTATTGGCAATATCTCGTACGAGGAATATCGTGAGAGGATCGATCAAGTAATACTGTTCTTAAAGGGGAAAACGGATGCTATAATTTCTCAATTAAGATCACAAATGGAGAAGGCATCTGAAAACCGGCGATACGAAAAGGCATCTAAGTATCGTGACCAGATCCTGGAAATCACCCATGTGACCAAAAAGCAGATCATGAGCAACCAATCACTGGCTGATGCCGATGTGATCGGGATAGCGCGATATGAATCGGAATGCTGCAGCGTTATTTTGAAAATTCGAGATGGAAAACTCATAAAAAAGGAACACTATTTTCTTGAAAATACCCAGCAGGAAACATTGGCTCTCATTCTCTCGCGCTTTATCACACACTATTATAATTACCGTGAAGATATTCCACCGATACTTATGATGCAGCAAGAGCCCGAAGATAATGTACTGCTTCAGGAGTTATTGAAATCCAAAATCCATATTCCACAACGTGGAGATAAAAAGAAGCTCGTGGACATGGCAAAGCATAATGCCTTTTTACTTGTCGAAGAAAAGAAGCTTGCTCACATAAAATCCTCGCAGAGAACGGTTTTTGCAGTAAAGGAACTGAAAGAAAAGCTTCATCTTGCCCGACTTCCAAGAAAGATAGCTGCGTTTGATGTATCCAATCTATTTGGAAAAGAAGCTGTTGCATCGATGGTGTTCTTTAATAATGGAAAACCTAAGAAGAGTCAGTATCGCAGGTTCAAGATAAAAATGGTGCCCGGCATCGATGATTATAAAATGATGAATGAAGCGGTGACACGATACCTTAGCCATCTCGACGATAAAGATGTTGAACAGCCGGATCTCATCCTTATTGATGGAGGAAAAGGACAGCTTTCTGCTGCTTTGAAAGCATTGAAAAAAACAACATTCTCAATTTCGCTTTTTTCTCTTGCAAAAAGATTAGAAGAGATATTCGAACCCGGTAAAAGAGAGCCAATAATTATTCCAAAAACTTCCTATGCACTCAAGTTGCTTCAGCAAATACGAGATGAGGCACATCGTTTTGCTATTACGTATCATAAAAAATTACGGGATAAAAAAACTTACTATTCGGAGTTAGATGCGATCGAAGGTATTGGCGAAAAAAGAAAGATGCTTCTTCTATCCTATTTCGGCTCGGTTCAAAAAATAAGGGATGCAACTGTGGAGGAGCTATCTTTAGTGCCCGGAATCAGCAGTAAAATTGCCAAGCTTGTTTTACGCTCTCTAAATAAAGATTGACTAAAATGAATTTGGATTGACATAAATTTCAACTTATATTATTAAAAAATTGTTTTTTGGAGTCGGTAAGTCCCTCGCTGAAAGATAACAAAGCCGAGAGACTCGGCTACTCCAAAAAGGATGACTCCAAAGGAAATAAAATGCTTTTCGATATTAATAAGAACTTTAAAAAATTTACAAATTACGAGCACTCACCGGCACATCTTTTCCTTAATAATACATATTACATCATAACTGCTCATATATTAAAAAACATAAGACCTTTTTATGATGATGAAAGAAAGCAGATATTGCTGAACTCTATTTTTCTGAATTTCATTGATAGAAATGGTTGGAAGATGATTGCATATTTTGTGGCGGATAATCATTATCATTTACTTCTGAATTCAGCAAATAATGCTGATAAATTATCAAAGATTATTGCTGATATTCACCGTTTTACAGCAATTACCATTAATAAGATGGATAACCTTACCGGCAGGCAAGTTTGGTATCAATACTGGGATACAGTGATAACTTCGAATAAATCATTTTATGCCAGATTTAATTATATTCATTATAATCCGGTAAAACATGGTTATGTTACAAGGAGTGAAGATTATAAATTTTGTAGTTATAAAGATTATTTTGAAAATGATGAAAACGAAATGCTTTTTTTAAGGAAGAAATATAAATTTGATAAAGTAAAAGTGAAAGAACCATAATTTGATGTATTTTTTGGAGTCGGTAAGTCCCTCGCTGAAAGATAATAAAGCCGAGAGACTCGGCTACTCCAAAAAAGACTACTCAAAAAAAAGAGGTGATCCGAAAATCACCCCTTCAAAGAACGAATTATATTAAAAGCTAATGATTTTCGAGTGACCTGTTTTTGATGTCTTCGAAATTTCTATCTTCGAATTTCACTTCGACACCACTGAACTGCCGTTTGATATCCTCGATCTCTACAGCCGGGTTTTTGCTGTATAAAAGTTTTATATGATTGTATTTATTACATACAGTGATGATATCTTGTGATGGATTCTGCTCCATGATGATATAGATGTGATGCAGATCATCACGTTCCTCAAGATAACGTTCAAGCTTAATTATATCATCACCCTGAATATCCTGGGCGTAGATAAATGAGACTATCTTTTTGTGACTTTTTGGGGAAACTTTACTTCTTGTGAATCTACCTTTCATGATACCTCCGTATTTTGTTGAAAATTAATATTCTCAGTTTGTTTTTCAATTAATTCCTATTTTTTCCTATCGCCTTTTTGATCATATGAACAAGATCGTCGATCTCGAATGGCTTAAAAATTATATCGTGCAAGCCATCTTTTTTGGCTTTTACCAGCACATGATTTGGGTCATACCCAAAACCGGTCATCATGATTATTGGAATTGTGTCATCATAATCTCTTATCTGTGAATAAAGCTCATATCCATCCATATCCGGCATTGCAATATCGCTTATAATAAGGTCAACATGCTGCTCTCGAATGATCTGCAGTGCATCAAATCCATTGTCTGCAGTTATTACTTCGCAATTCTTTTTCGGGAGAACATAGGAAAGAAAATCAAGTGTATCCTGCTCGTCATCAACAATAAGTACTGTTATCATATAGATAATTTTCCTGTGATCTTTGTGTATGCCTGTGAATATTTTTCGCGTGTTTTTTGTATAATATATTCTGGAAGACGAAGAATCTCATCATCCTCTGCAATATTTTCTTTATGTTGGATACCCTTTGATATGAGATAATCCCGGACAAACTGTTTATCGAAACTTGTCTGAGATTTACCAGGTTCAAACCCTTCATTATCCCAGAAACGTGAAGAATCCGGAGTAAAAATCTCATCAATCAGAATGATCTCATTATTATAAAGTCCGAACTCAAATTTTGTGTCCGCAAGTATAATTCCTTTTTTCTCCATGAGTATATCATGAGCAAAGGAGTAGAGCCGGAGACTTACTTCTTTGATCTTTTCTGCGGAGATAGGGTCAACTAAACGTGCCATTTCTTCAAAGCTGATATTTTCGTCATGTCCATTTTCGGCTTTCGTCGAAGGGGTGAAGAGGGATTCTGGAAGTTTTTCTGATTCAACAAGACCTTCGGGTAATTTTATTCCGCAGATCGTTCCTGTCTTTTTATAATTCTTCCAACCGCTGCCTGCAATATATCCACGTACAATGCATTCAATTGGGAATTTATTTGCTTTTCTTACCAGCATCGAGCGTTTTTCAATATCATCAGAAACATCCTGAAGATTTCCAGGAAAGTCTTTCACTTCTGTTGAAATGAGATGGTTCGGAATGATTGAGGCAGTTCGGTCAAACCAGTATGCAGCTATCTGATTGAGAATTTTTCCTTTATCCGGAATTTCATCTGGTAGAATATAATCAAAAGCTGAAATTCGGTCTGATGCAATTATCAGAAGCTCGTTTCCAAGATCGTAAATATCCCGCACCTTTCCTTGCTTGAGAGGAAATCTGTCTCTAAGTCGTACCATTATTTGTGATCATTCCCCTTGTTTTTCTTTTTCAATATGATATGAATGAGTGACCTCTGAAGATTTCTTAAGCATCGCAGTTACGCCACAATAGCGTTCTTGTGAAAGCTTGATCGCTTTTTCGACTTTGGATTTGTCGAGGTTATCTCCAATAATTGAATAAACAATATGAATCTTTGAGAAAATTTTTGGATGCTCAGTAGTGGTTTCAGCTTCACCATAGACAGTGACATCCTTGAAGGGAACTCTCATTTTCCTGAGAAGAGATACAACATCCATGCCGGTGCAACCGATCAAGCCCATAAGAACCAGTTCCTTTGGTCTAGATCCCTGATCGTAACTCATGTCTTTACCTGCATCTATTATTATAGTATGATTTGAATCTGCGACTGCACTGAATTGTAGTTTATCAATTAATGTAACTTTTGCTTTCATATTACACAATAAGGTTAAAATGAATAAAAAATTTGTCAAATTTATTTAAAATATTTTGATAGATTTATTTGGAAAGTGATCAATTTAGAAAAATTGAGGGAAAATTATCAGGAGTATCTGAATTATTATATTTGAGCAAATACCTGCTGCAATATCATCGGCAAGTACACCCCAGCCATGAGGAAGATCTTGCAACTGATTGATTGGAGTTGGTTTTACGATATCAAACACACGGAAAAGAATAAGTGCATAGATAAAGACCATCAAAGTGTGAGGTAGGAACATAACTGCGAAGAAATAACCAATAAGTTCGTCAATTGTGATCTTTCTGCTGTCGTGTCCCAAATCGCGTTCGGCACTCTTTATGATGGGAACAAATATAAGACTCACTAACAGTACGATCCCGATGAGTAACAGGTTACCCAGCGTACTAAGTGGTGGAATGAGGTAAAAATACAAAACAGCAGTGATAATTGAAGTAATTGTTCCGGATAAAATAGGGAAGTATCCCACAAAACCAACTGAAACAAGGAGATTTCTAAAGAATTTCAGCATGATCAATACAGAGCATCTGTCTCTATTCTCTTAATGTCCGCACCGAGTGATGCAAGTTTGTTTTCAAGATGCTCATAACCGCGATCAAGATGATACACGCGGGATATTTTCGTTTTACCTTCTGTTGCCAGAGCGGCAGTTATAAGTGCAGCTGCAGCTCGGATATCAGGAGCCATGACCTGCGCTCCGGAGAGTTTGTTGCCGCCGTTTATGCTGATTCGGTTTCCTGATAGTTTTATGTCCGCTCCCAAACGTTGAAGTTCGCTTATATACATGAACCTGTCCGAGAAAATATTCTCATTAATAATACTTTTTCCCTCAATTGTGGAAAGAAGTGCTGCAAAGAGCGGTTGAAGATCTGTTGGGAATGCCGGATAGGGATTGGTCGAAATCTCGACGGGTTTTCTTTTGCCTTTATTATAGATGGTTATAGAGTGCTCATCTACTTCTAAAGTATATCCAATGTCACGGAGTTTATTCAGCACAATGCCCGAATGCTCAGGCATGCAGTTCGTTACAGTAATTTCCCCATTTGTGATTGCACCTGCAACGAGAAGTGTGCCCACTTCTATTCTGTCCGGGATAAGAGAATAATCAGCAGGATGGAGCATTTTCACACCATGAACGGTAATGCTCTCTGTTCCGTGCCCTTCGATATGGGCTCCCATTTTATTAAGGAAATTTGCGAGATTACTGATCTCCGGCTCGCATGCAGCATTTTGTATGACAGTGGTGCCTTCAGCGAGGACTGCTGCCATGAGCACATTTGCAGTTGCGCCGACTGTTTTGTTTTCAAAGTATATCTGCGAACCTTTCAACCCTTTGGTTTTTGCGTAGATGTAGCCATGTTTTATCTGTATGGTCACATCCAGTTTATGAAGGGCTTCCAGGTGATAATCTATAGGTCGAGCTCCGAGTGCGCATCCGCCGGGAAAGGAAACTTTTGCCTCTCCACAACGAGCAAGCAATGGACCAAGAGCATAGATCGAAGCGCGCATTGTTTTCACAAGTTCATAGGGGGCTTCATGATTTTTTTCTTTTTTTGTAATGATTTTCAGTTCGTGGTCAGTGAATTCAGCTTCAGTACTTATCGTTCTGAGTAGTTTGATCATCGTGCGAATATCTGAGAGATTGGGAATATTTTTTATATGATACTCGCCATCTGCGAGAAGTGTGGCAGCCAGTATTGGAAGTCCGGCATTCTTTGAGCCGTTTGCTGCGATTGTTCCTGAGAGTTTGCGTCCGCCGCGCACTAAAATTTCATCCATTTTAAAACCAACTTCTATGTATTATTTTTGAGAATTAAAACTCGATCGAAATCATTGTAGTCCTGTTTGATGTCAATGATTTTGTAATTATATTGCTTTGCCAGTTTAGACACTCCATCTTTTTGATACGCACCGATCTCAAAAAAGATACGACCATTATTTTTGAGGTATTTCCTGGCATTCTGTAAAATTTTATGATAGAATTCCAGTCCATTCTCTTTCGCAAAGAGTGCTTCTCTCGGTTCATGATCCTTGATCTCAACAGGTAATTCTTTAAATTCTTTTTCACTGATATAAGGGGGATTGGAAATGATACAGTCATACGTGTCGGTTACTATATCAAAGATATCTGAATGCAATAATGAAATATTCTGAATTTTTAGATTATCGATATTTTTCTCTGTGAGCTTTATGGCTTTTTCGGAAACATCAGTGGCAACAATGTGAATGTCTTTTTCAGACTCCTTGAATGAGTTGCTGATAGAAATTGGGATATTTCCCGTGCCCGTACCGATGTCCAGGAGAGACCATGCTTTTTGATCAGATTCCTTGATATAAGAAATAATTGCATCGACAAGGATTTCGGTTTCAGGGCGTGGAATGAGTACTCCTTCCTCAACAAAAAACGGGATTCCATAAAATTCTGTAGCGCCAAGAAGATATTGGATAGGATAATGCAAAGCCCTTCTTTTGATAAGTTTTTTTATTTGTGATAAATCTTTCTTTGCAAGGGGTCTGTCATATTTCATATACAGATCGAGACGTGAGCATTCCAGCACATGAGCGATAAGAAGTTCAGCATTCAGATGGGGAGAGGAAATGTCTTTTTCCGAAAAATAATCCGATGTCCAGAAGAGTACGTCCTTAACTGTCCAGATTTTATTGTCTTGCGATACCATAGTATGAGTAAAGAATCATGGTGCGAATTGTTGTCAAATTTATATTGGATTGATGGTGCTGCGGCTAGATGTGATACTTGTTCCCAGGTTGAACTTAGGAACGAGATATAGTTATAAAATTACTTCATCAGCAAACATTTCTTCACTGCTTCAGTCTTATCATTAAGTTTCAATTTGTAGAAATATAAACCTGAACCTACTGGATTTCCTGACTCATCTTCGCCATTCCAGGAAACTGAATGTTCTCCGGATTGAATTGTT
>JAVCDK010000127.1 GCA_030765865.1 Candidatus Celaenobacter antarcticus
AGATTCGGGAAAGAAGTTAGCCAATGGAATCTACTTCTATAATTTGGAAATTGGGAAAAAGGAATTCATAAGAAAGATGATTCTTATGAAATAAATCTCTTAACATATGAGAGTGAATACATTGTAATTCATGGATAAAAAATAGTTTATTTGAGCCCTATCCTAATTCGTTGGGATAGGGCTTAAATTTTAGATTACGATATTATGAATTGAAATAGTAAATAGCTATAATGGGTAGAAGGTAGAGATACAAAAGTGAAAAAAATTTTAATTATAGATGAAATAAAGGATAATGTAATATTGATCAAAACAATACTTGAAGAGTTGAAATCTGACTATCTTGTACTAACAACTCAGTCTGGATTAGAGGGATTGAAAAGAGCAAGAGATGACAAACCCGATGTGATTCTCATGAATAGTGTAATGTCCGAAAAGGATGGTTATAAGGTTTGCAAAAAAATTAAGGATGGAGACTCGACACAACATACTGCAGGGATTATACTCATTGCTGAAAATCTAAATTCGGATAGTAGAATAAAAGGTTTTCACAACGGTGTCGATGCCTTCTTGTCGAAACCAATTAATCCCGAAGAGCTTATAGCACAGATAGATGTAATTTTACGGAATAAAGAAACAATAGATAAATTACGATTTGAAAGAAATGTATTAGACGAAATAGTGAGAAAAAAAGATGACGAGTTAAAGATAAGCGAGGAAATACTCTCACAGATCGTGTGTAGTAATCCGGTAGCTACATTTGCTATTAATAACGAACACAGGATCATCTATTGGAACAGAGCATGCGAAAACTTAACTGGACTGAGTATTGAAGAGATGTATCAAACACATGATCAGTGGAGGGGTTTTTATAAGAAACAAAGACCTGTTCTAGCTGATATTGTTCTTGGTGATTTTATAGAAAAAGAGATAAAAAATTGCTATCATAAAAAATATCAAGAATCTTCAACTGTTGAAAATGCTTTTGAAGCTGAAGATTTCTTTCCCCATTTAGGGAAAAATGGTAAATGGCTTAAATTCACCGCTGCTCCATTGAAAGACCGTCATGGTAAGCTTCTTGGTGCCATCGAAACCATAATGGACATAACCGAGCATAAGCAAACAGTACAAATTCAAAAAACACTTTATAACATATCAAATGCTCTTAATACAACTGAAAATATGTATAAGTTCTACGACCGTATAAGAGAATTTTTGGGAGATGTGATTGATACAACTAATTTTTATGTCGCACTATACGATCAAGAGACAGATACCATATCTCTTCCTTTTGATGTAAATGAAAAAGATCATTTTGAATCATTTCCTGCCGGCAAATCCCTCACTAAATATGTAATTACGACAGCCAAACCTCTTTTTGTTACAGATAACGCTGTAGGGGAATTAGCAAAAAAAGGAATAATCGATAAGATCGGTGCACCCTCTGAAATCTGGCTTGGTGTTCCTCTAAAAATTGAAAACCATGTAATTGGCATTATAGCTGTTCAAGGCTATGATGACCCCCATCTTTACTCTGAGAAGGATATTGAAATTCTGACCTTTGTCTCAGAAGAGATAGCTGTCGTTATAAAACGCAAACAAGCAGAGGAACAGATAATGAAAGAGCTAAAAGAAAATAAAATATTATTGCGGGAGATACACCACAGAGTAAATAACAATCTACAAGTAATATCAGGTCTCCTTCAGCTTCAGGCGGTTGAAATACATACCAAAGAAGATGCTCTAAGTGGATTTGCGGCAAGTCAGGACAGAATCCAGGCAATGGCAAAAGCTTATGGGTTGTTGTTAGGATCGAAATATTTATCTGAGGTGAGCGTTAGTAATTATATTGAATCATTAGCAGAACAACTAAAGCATAATTATGATATCCATAATAAAGTAAACATCAGTTATTCTATGGACGAAGTAACGATTGGTATTGAGATATTGGATAGATTGGGCTTAATATTAAATGAGATCATAACAAATTCCATAAAATATGCCTTTGATAGAAGAGATTCGGGAAATGTTTATATTGATTTGAAAGAGATGGAAGAACATATCGAGATAAAGATTTCAGATGATGGGATAGGTATTCCTAAAGAGATAGATATCAAAAATCCTGAGTCTCTTGGTTTGTCAATTGTTGAAATGCTTATGACGCAGTTGCATGGTACATATTCATGGAATGTGAGAAATGGCACGAGTATTATTTTAAGGATACCGAAGAAAATTAATTATTCAAAGTAACGGATATACATATATAAAAAGTGGGGGGGGGGGGGAAGTAATTTAGAAACACATATTAGATAACAATGTGGACAAGAGATTAAAAGCTATTGTTGTTGTCGATATGTTGGATTATAATAGAAAAATGAGGTATTTGTATACACCATGAGAGCTAACATACTACTATTCATAGCAGCAGCAATTTGGGGATTCGGCTTTGTTGCACAACGAGCAGGAATGGAATATGTGGGACCTTTCACCTTTAACGCAGTACGTTTTGCACTTGGAGCAATTACCCTGATACCACTCCTTATCTTGAAGAATAAATCCTTTAGTTGGAAGGAAAATATACAGTCCCAATCAAATAAAAATGTTCTTATCTATGGCAGTATCGCAGCGGGATTTTCACTTTTTGCAGCAACTTCTCTCCAGCAGAACGGTATCGTTTTCACAACAGCAGGAAAAGCGGGATTCATCACAGGGTTGTATGTTATCATTGTTCCATTGCTCGGATTGGCATGGAAGGAGAAAACCCATTTTGGAACATGGATAGGTGCATTATTAGCGGTTTTTGGACTTTACTTGATCTCAATGAATCAAGCCATGAAGGTCTTACTTGGTGATTCCCTGGTTCTTGGAGGTGCTTTTTTCTGGGCTGTTCATGTCCATGTTATCGGTCGTTTCTCTACAAAAATCCACCCGATAAAATTAGCTTTTATTCAATTTTCTTTCGCATCGATTATGAGTTTGATCTGTGCATTGATGTTCGAAACAATTATTATGACTTCTATCCTTGAAGCATGGAAATCAATTGTATTCGCGGGAGTATTTTCTGTTGGCATTGCATTCACTTTGCAGATCATTGCCCAGCAGGAAGCGCATTCAGCCCACGCTGCGTTGATCCTCAGTCTGGAATCTGTTTTTGCAGTAATAGGTGGTTGGCTGATTCTGCATGAAGGATTATCTATTCGAGGAATTATCGGATGTGCGTTAATGTTGACAGGAATGCTGCTTTCAAGAAGTAAAAAGATTGCAATACAAAAAGCAAAAATTCCTGAAAGGTAATAAATGAGTTTACTCACCAATAAAGAACGCAACGAACTTTTTCCGATCTTCAAAACCTGTATTTATTTGAATACTGCATCTACTGGAGTGATACCGGAAACAGCAATCGCAGAGCAGGATCGATTCATGAATTTCTATCGTGGAGAAACTTTACAATCACAACCAGAATCTTTCGAAGTGATCGAGCAGATCAGAGAAAAACTAAGTAAAATACTGGGTGCACCTGCTGAAGATATTGCGCTTATCAACAACACATCCTACGGCATCAATATGACTGCATGGGGCATAGACTTTCATGAAGGCGATAAAGTGCTACTCCCTGCAAAAGAGTTCCCTGCAAATTTTTATCCATGGAAAGTCCATGAATTCCGCGGAGCTGAAATTGTTATAAATGATACATCTGATGAAATATTCTTCGATCGATCTGATGCAAAGGTGATCGCTCCTTCCTGGGTAAGATTTTATGATGGATTCCGATTTGACCTGAAACAATGTGCAGAAATAGCGAAAAAGAATAATGCCTTACTCTGCGTTGATGGTATTCAGGGAGCAGGTGTACTCTATCCCGAACTTGAAAAATCGGGTGTGGATACATTCTCCACCGGCGGACAGAAATGGCTTCTTTCACCATATGGCACCGGTACACTCTATATAAGAAAGGATGTTCCGATCCGGTCTCTTTTTCAGGGTTGGTTGCAGAGATTTCTTGATACAAAGGATTTTTCAGATGTTGGAAGATATGATATTCCCGAGCCGGACAATGCAACTCGATTCGAGATTGGGAGTTTGCCTTATCAAGCTCTTTTTGCCATGAACAAATCCCTGGAACTCATCAATGATCTTGGCATTCAAAATATTGAAAAACACGCTCTGAAATTAGCTCAGCAATTCGCTGATGAATGTGAAGAACAAGGATATACTGTGGTTAGCCCAGGGGGGAAAAGAAGATCAGCAATTGTGTCGGTTCACTTTGGGGATAGCAAAAAAGTATATGAAGCATTACTCACTCACAAAGTATTATGCTCTTTGCGTGAAGGAAATATCAGATTTTCTTTTCATCTCTATAATAATGAAGAAGATATTGAGAAAACCCTTGATATAATCAAATCTTTAATTCGAAAATGAAAGGAATATTATGAAAGTTATTGCATTTAATGGAAGCCCTCATAAAGAGGGAAATACCTATTCCCTGCTTAAAATTGCTTGTGACTCACTTGAGAGTGAAGGAATACAGACTGAGATAATGCATATAGGGGGAAAGCAGATACGTGGATGCCTCGCGTGCAGGAAATGTTTTCAGAATAAAGATAAGAAATGCATCCAAACCGGAGATATCATAAATTCTTGTATCGAGAAGATGATCGAAGCAGATGGTATTTTAATCGGTTCTCTAACCTATTTTTCCGATCTGACTCCCGAAATAAAAGCACTCATTGATAGAGCAGGATTCGTGGGATTTGCCAATGATGGGCTTTATAAAAGAAAAGTTGGAGCTGCGGTTGTTGCAGTACGCCGCGCAGGAGCAATTCACGTCTTTGACTCTATTAATCACTTCTTCTTGATTTCACAGATGATCATCCCCGGATCGAGTTACTGGAATCTCGGCGTGTCAGGTCGCTCTGGTACTATTTCTGGTGATGAAGAAGGAATCAGAACAATGGAGAATCTCGGAAAAAATATGGCGTGGCTCCTCAAGAAAATAAAAGACTAATAGGAGTATTAGTATGAAAGATTTAGAAAAATTCAAGGAAATCGATTTTAATAAACCATCATTTCTATTCAAGCTGAGCGATTCCCTTGTCTATCTTTTTGGAGGGGCAGGTTTCTACAACAAATATATTGAATCCATTCCTCTTACAGGTTCAGAGAGTATACTCGATTTTGGAAGCGGTGGAGGAAATGCAGCTAAGATATTGATCACAAGAATTCCCGACGGGCATCTTACGTGCCTTGAGCCCTCAACCTGTTGGATAAAAAGATTAAAGAAAAGGTTGGGGACATTCGAGAATGTTACTTTTATAAACGACTATATAGAAAACACAGATATTCCTGACAACTCATTCGACGTAATTCTCATCCATCACGTGTTGCACGATATTCACCCTGACAATCGAGTTGGCGTTTTAATAAATCTTTCGAAGGTTCTCAAACCGGATGGTCGCATCTACATAAGAGAGCCGATGAAAAAATCTCATGGCATGACCTATGAAGAGATCAGGCAATTATTCAAGGATGTTGACAGGAATGAGCACGAATTCTCAATAAAAACCAATAAAGAATATTCTGGAATATATTCTTAAAAAACACATGGAAGTACAATGAAAAAAAACCTTTTAATTATCGTAGTGATACTACTTATAGCGTTTGCATTTTCCTTTTGCTCAAAATCGAGCAGCGGACCCACACCTGATTTTAAGTACCTTGGCACATGGATCGGTCAGAACAGTTATTCTGACTCGGTCGAAATTCATGTGGCTAATGTAAGCAACAAACAGAAGCTAACCTATATTAAACTCATTGCTGCAGCAAAACTTGATAGTACAAGGTTTGTTGAATCAAGCACAAGTGGACTATCTGAAGTAACCAACGATGCTTTTTCCTATACCTCAGTTGAACCCACCCCTTGGGATACGACAACCGTCACAATCAATGGAACCTTCCAGAGTGTGACGTCCTTGAACGGTACATTCAATATTAATTCTACAGATGGAACAAGCTTTTCGGGAACCTATACAGCGACCAAGCAATGACTGAGCCGATAAAAAAAGAAACTAATCAGGTAACCGAGAAACACCAGCGTTGGCTCACACTCAATCGAATTGCTGCGCTCACAGACGGTATCTTTGCCATCGTTATGACACTTTTGGTTCTAACCCTCAATGTGCCCGAGGAAGTTGAAATTTTTAATGCCTGTCAGATAAGAGACTTTCTTCATTCTCAATGGCATGTGCTGTATATTTACTTTTTGAGTTTCATGATCCTGGCAAAATTTTGGACAGCTCATCATTCTCAATTCTCTCATCTCAAAGCAACTAATCCGACTCATCTTTGGATAAATATCATTTTTCTTATGTTCATTGCTCTGCTTCCTTTCTCCTCTTCTATATCAGGTGATCTTCCAATTTATTGGGTGAGTCAATGCCCCTTTCATCTGAATATGTTCCTCATAAGTATCACTTTTCTTATGAGCTGGCAGTATGCGTCCAAAGGACGGCGTCTCTTAAAGGATGATGTCTCAGAAAATTTAATAAAGTATATATCTCTCAAAGCATGGACGACACCTATAGTTTCGATCTTCTGTATAGGAATTGCTTTTATAGTTCCTGCATATTCCTCGATTCCGTATCTGCTGATTCCCATAATTCATAAATTTATCCGATCTCATTTTAAGAATAAATCATGAAATAAAAATCCCGGAGGTGCGGCTGATGAAACCACAGCTCTTTGCACTTGTAACCGCAATCGCCTGGGGAGTGGGAGGTTATTTTGAGAAAAAGGGACTCCATATGGGGAATCTCGCTCCCCAGATGGGAATTACTATCCGCACTTTTGTGGCTCTTATCATACTTGGTATTGTGAGTATTCCTTACTGGAAGACCGTTCCTCAAGCTGGAACAAAGGCATTGGCGTATATGATAATTGGCGGTGGCATCGTAGCCGGCTCAGTTGGTATGCTCTGTTTTTACCATGCGCTGAAAGGTGGCAATCTCGATCAGGTGATGCCGATCGCATTTACTTCTCCGCTGTTTGGAGCGTTAATGGGAATTATCTTCGCCGGAGAACCGCTCACATTGAAAACAGGAGTTGGCATCCTTCTCACTATGGGCGGTATCGTAGTGCTGACAATTTAGGTGAACAGTTTGAATAAAAAAAAACTAAAAGCATATCTTCTTTATGTGTTCATCATTGCAATTTTTTTTGTTGTTTTGTCAGTAGTTTTTTCCTTTCATGCGATCTATACAGGTGTCAAAAATATATGTGTTGAAGCCAAAGGGGAGTTTGGACAGGATTGTGTACAGTCCCTGATGGTGTATATACGATCAGATGTCCATTCTGAAAAGGATAAGATACATGCGGTGTGGGCGTTAGGTCAGCTTGCCGATAAAAACACTCTTCCATTTTTAGAAAATTTAAAGAAAGAATACACTTGTGAAAATGGTCAGACAAAGTCAAAGATTTGTTATGAAATATACAAAGCGATCAAGTGGTGTACACATGGAAATGTAACTCACTGGATGTACAAAAATAAAGAAAACTGGTAAGGGGTTTTCATGGAAAAAAGGAAATTCGCATTTTTCATTCTTTTATTCCTTTTCATATTCATTTCATTTAGAGCATATACATGCTCCATTTTTCAGGTAACTGACAAAGCCG
>JAVCDK010000122.1 GCA_030765865.1 Candidatus Celaenobacter antarcticus
GCGTGACAGCTGCCAAACATTATGCCTATTTATTGTAACAGAGAATTAAAATTCTTTACCTAAAAAATACAAAAGTATTTTTGATAATTCAATTGGAGGAGACAGTAAAATGATAAAAGAAATCTTGTATAATGATATTGAAGGAAAAGAATATAAAGTTAAATATGGTATGCAATTATCTATCTGGGCGAAGAATTCATTTACCTTTAGTTTCATAAAAAAATAACTATTCCAACAATGTATAAAAATAATAGCCGGAATAGTAGTAATTTCGAGGGTTGTAACCCGCTTCAACTTTCTTGTGAATTGACAGGAATGAAGCCCGAAATCGGCGACTATTCTTATACGAACCGTTACCTGCAAGGTTGAAAAAAGGAACAGAATATGAAAAAAATTATTTTAATTACACTAACGTTATTGTGTATGAGTTTTAAACAAGTTGAGTGTCAAGAATCTATTAATGAAGTCGATAATCTGTTTTATAGTCAGAATTTAAATGGAGCATTAGAATCATATCAGAAGATATATAAAAACACTAAAGCAAATGATGAAGACAGAGCTTTAGCTGGTAGAAAGCTTGCATATATTTCATGGCATTTTAATAATGATTTGGTTAAAGCAAGAGAGTTTTTGAGAAATTCACTCGAATTGAAAAAATATGAAGATTATTTATTAGGAGATTTAATTCAGTATGAAACTGAAGCAAATAATTTTACAGAAGCGAAAGAAGTTTATCGACAAGCATTATTAAAGATTAAATCTGAAGATAAAGTTCATTTAATTAACATAGCCTACTCAAATTCAGTTTTAATTGAAACAATTTATAAAATAAAAAACAAGCAATCCATTGATACCTTATTGCTAAATGATGCATTAAATAAAATTGAAATAGCAAATAAGTTAGAACCGGGCATTCTTAAACCTGCTAAAATTCAATTAGGTTTAGCATTACTTTCTAAAGACGGAAGAAAAGCAATGAATGCGTGGAATTTATATTTTAATATTTCAGCAGAACAAAAAGCATCAGGTTTATTGGCTAAGCCACAAGAAGAATTATCTCAAATCTTATTAGACTGGAATAAAACCTCTTTAAGCAAAGAAAACAGGGAAAAACTCATTTTAAACCTTGCAGCTTCAAGATTTTATGAATTTGCTTATGTTATGAATATGTATCTGCCGAATAATTCAAGAACTGAGAATACTGCAATTGACGATATTACAAATTATTATAAATTTTGTGAGCAAATAGAAAATCGAATGTATAAGTATTATAAAGATTTAGCATTAACAAATGAAAATAATATTAAGAAAGTTAAGAAAGACATAAAAACAATTCAAAAAAAATTATGGAATGTACTCAATTGGGAAGATAAAAGCCCTAAATATTCAACTAAAAGATTTTATGAAGAGTTATATAAAAGATTTGGAACAAAAATATATGAAGGAAAATTTTACGGCTACTATTTTTTTATAGGCGGTCATACCATTATTGATAAAAACATAACTGTTGAACAATTTAATCATACAGCTGAAATACAATTTGTTGTTTTAGATTTAAGGTTTTCAAACAATTATTGGGGATGGTTTACTGGTTATTATGGTTTTGCCGGCTATGCAGATGATCTGATTATTGCCAGATACAGAGAACCTGCTTCTTCAAATCCAATACACTATTGGAATAAGTTAAATAATGAGGATTTGCTCTCAAAATGGAAAGATGAAATTGTTGAGATGTCAGCGCAAGACGATTCTAAATCAATAGATAATCCAAATACAAGCTTTAATGGAATTCATGAACGAATACTCCTAAATGTTTATTCTGAAATATTAGATTCATTAAAAGCAAGGGGTTTTCAAAATGATAAATTAAGAAACAAGTTTATATCAGTTCTTAATGATATTGAACATAATCATATTATAAATCACGAAGGTAGGCATGCGATAGATTTTAATACATTATCAAAATTTAAACTAATGTTTATAAATGATGCTGAGCTTGAATTTAGAGCAACATTATCACAAATTTATTTTTCGAAATACCCACTGCTTGATATAAGATTTGAAATAAATAAAACTCCCCATGGTCTTGCTAATAAAAAATTATTAGAACTTATCTTAAATTGGATGGAACAAAATAAAGAAAAAATTAAAGGTTTTGATAAAACCAGACCAACACTTCCACAACTAGATTTGCTTACAAATAAACAGTTAAAAAGAATATTAGAATCAATAGAACCTTTTTTGAATTAACCTTATGAAAAAAACATTTATTATTAGTTATCAAAAGAATAGGCATAACAAAGGTGTCTCCACCCGAAAAGATGAGCGGAGCACACCCAACCATTAATCCACCATTGCGAAGGTTTAAAAAACCATTCGCAAGGTCTCAATAAAAAACCCCGAAATTTCTCCCGGGGCTTATATATTTTATCAGAAAAGAACTATTCAGCCATTTTCTTATAGAACTCATATCGTTCTTTTGCTTCTTTTGCAGCACGCTTAAAGAGCACTTCTGCAATTTCGGGATACTGCTGTTGGAGCGTTCGATAACGGATCTCGTTCTCGAGGAAAGTTCCATACTCCATCTTAGGTTCTCTGGAATCCAGAGTAAGAGGATTTTTACCCTCTTCAGCTAAGAGCGGATTGTATCTATAGAGTATCCAGTAGCCCGTTTCAACTGCGAGCTTCTCTTCCTGCTGGGTTCGGGTCATATCGATACCATGATTGATACAGGGCGAGTAGGCAATGATAAGCGAAGGTCCTTTATATGCTTCAGCTTCAGTCATAGCTTTAATCGCCTGGTTTCCATTAGCGCCCATCGCGATCTGAGCTACATAGACATACCCATACGTCATAGCCATTCTGCCGAGGTCTTTTTTCTTGGTTCGTTTACCTGCTGCAGCAAATTTCGCCACAGAGCCGGTTGGAGTTGCTTTTGATGCCTGACCACCTGTATTGGAGTAAACTTCTGTATCGAGCACGAGTACATTAATATTTTTATTAGATGCCAGGACATGATCGAGTCCGCCATAACCGATATCATATGCCCAGCCATCGCCACCGATACTCCAGATACTTCTCTCAACAAGATAGTCCTTCAACTCGATGACTTTTTCGAAGACGGGTTGCAGTTCGGAACGGATATTTTTCATCTCTTCAGACAGTACTATTTTTATCTTCTTCGCTATCTCTTTTGATTCATCTGACACCACATCCCAAAGCTCTTGGTTCTTAATAAGAAGTTCTCCGAGTTCTGATGAAATCCCAACATCTGTTTCCAGTAATTTCTCGATATTCGTCTTGAGCTGTTTTCTGTTTGCATTCACTGCAAGACGCATACCGAACCCGTATTCAGCATTGTCTTCGAAGAGTGAGTTCGCCCAGGTTGGTCCCTGTCCTTCTTTATTTTTACAATAAGGAATAGTCGGGAATGTACCTCCATAAATGGATGAGCATCCTGTTGCATTAGCAATGATCATTCTGTCACCGAATAGCTGAGTAGCGAGTTTGACATACGGAGTTTCACCACATCCTGCGCACGCACCACTAAACTCGAAATACGGCATCAGGAACTGGCTGCCTTTCACGGTTTCTCTTTTCACGCCGTCAAGCACATTATCAGGTAGGCCCTCGAAGAACTCAACCATATCGGATTCGCCTTTTGCACGAGCTTCATCGATTGGTACCATCTTGATAGCTTTATCTTTTACTGGGCAGGTTTCGACACAGTTTCTGCAGCCCACACAATCTTCGACATATACTTGAATCCTGAACTGAAGATCTCTATCATTCTTGGTTTTGGATTTCACTGTGACAAATCCTTCAGGAGCATCCTTCAGGTCTGCCGGAGCGATCTGCTTGGGTCTGATAGCTGCATGAGGACATACCAGTGAGCACTGGTTGCATTGAATACAGAGCTCGGGATACCACTGGGGCACAAAAGGAGCCACGCCACGTTTTTCCAGACGTGTAGTCCCAGTGGGGATTTGCCCATCATACGGCATATCGGAAACTTTTATCTCATTACCGCGAACATGCATGATAGGTTTAATGACTTTCAGCTCAAATTCATCGGCGTTATCTGGAATGAGTATAATTTCAGGAGCTGATTTTGAGATTTTATCAGGGATCGGGACCTGCGCCAAAGCATCAGCAGTTTTGTCGACGGCTTTCCAGTTCATCTTTACGATGTTTTCACCTTTTTTGAGGAAGGTTTTCTTGATCGCATTTTTGATGAGCTTCATTGCTTCCTCCTCCGGTAATACACCGGAAATTTTAAAGAAAGCTGCCTGCATAACCGTGTTGATCCTGCTGCCCAATCCTATTTCCTGAGCAATGCTGAGTGCGTCGATCGTATAGACCTTTATTTTCTTCTCAATAATTGTCTTCTGCATTTTTTCAGTAAGATTTTCAAACACTTCTTCCGGTTTCCATGTCGAATTCAGAAGGAAAGTTCCGCCTTCGCAAATACCCCTTAGGATGTCATATCGTCCAATATAAGATGATTTATGAAGTGCAACAAAATCTATGTTGTTCAGAAGATATTGTGATTGTATTGCTTTGTCTCCAAATCGAAGATGTGATATGGTGACACCACCTGATTTTTTTGAATCGTATTCAAAGTAACCCTGCACAAACATATCGGTATTTTCACCAATGATCTTGATCGAGTTCTTATTTGCACCGACTGTACCGTCTGAGCCGTAGCCCCAAAATTTGCAGCGTATAACGCCTTTAGGTTCTGCATCGATCTCCTCTATTGGGAGGATAGATAAGTGTGTAACATCATCAACAATACCGACCGTGAATCCGTGAGTGCATTTACCGTTCAGATGATCATATACTGCTTTGACCATTGTAGGAGTGAATTCTTTGGATGAGAGTCCATAGCGTCCGCCAATGATCTTTATATCTGTATCTTTAAGTGCAACAGTAACATCGAGGTATAAAGGTTCGCCTATTGAGCCGGGTTCTTTTGTCCTGTCGAGTACAGCGATCTTCTTCACTGTATCAGGAATAACTTTCTTCAGGTGTTCGATCGAGAAAGGTCGATATAAGCGAACTTTGATCGCACCGACTTTTTCTCCGCATTTGTTATTGAGGTAATTAACAGTCTCTTCAATAGTTTCTGTAGCAGAACCCATTGCAATGATAAGTCTGTCTGCATCGGGTGCACCGACATAATCAAAGAGATGGTAGGATCGTCCGAATCTCTTGGCAAAGGCATCCATATATTCCTGAACGATCTCAGGAGTTACAATATAGAATTTATTGACCGTTTCCCTGCCCTGGAAATACACATCAGGATTTTGAGCGCCGACTTTGATCATTGGGCATTCGGGATTCATTGCGCGTTTTCGGAAATCCTGTACATATTTCATGTCAACCATGTGGGCGAGTTCATCATAAGGAAGGATCTCCACTTTTTGAATTTCATGAGAAGTACGGAACCCGTCAAAGAAGTTCAAAAATGGTACTTTTGATTTCAAAGTTGCGAGATGAGACACAACTGCAAGATCCATTGTTTCCTGGATCGAACTGGCTGCAACAAGAGCAAATCCTGTATTTCGTGCGGACATAACGTCAGAGTGGTCTCCAAAAATGGAGAGTGACTGACAGGCAAGCGAACGAGCTGATACATGAAATACTGTGGGCAGCATCTCACCTGCAATTTTATGCATGTTAGGAAGCATTAACATAAGTCCCTGCGATGCAGTAAAGGTTGTGGTCATAGCGCCGGCAGAGAGTGATCCGTGCACTGCGCCAGACGCCCCGCCTTCAGATTGCATTTCGACCACATCGAGAGTTTGACCGAAAATATTCTTCCTGCCTTCGACAGCCCAGGCATCCGCAAGTTCACCCATTACTGAGGACGGAGTGATCGGATAGATCGCGGCAACCTCGGAAAATGCATAAGCAACATGAGTAGCTGCAGTGTTGCCATCAATCGGTTTATAGATTTTTTTCATTACGCCTCCGTATAATGTTTAATAATTTTAATTATTTTCTTATATTTATTATACCGTCCTTCAAGAACTTGCTTTACCCACGTCAATAAATTCTTTAAATTTTTGACAGTTTTTCATGCCCTTTTATATTTGATTTATATGAAATCCGTAACATGTATCCTTTTTATGCTTCTCTTGTGCGTCAGCTATATTAGTGCTGACATTACACAGACATCCAAAGATAGGATATCCAAGCTCGAAAAAGAGATACAAAACACTCAGCAGATGATCGAAGAGCTTTTTGCAGATAAGAATGTGCAGAAAAATACTATTTACACACATATTAAAAAATTAAAATCTCTTCAAACTCAGGTTGATGGATACCGCAACCAGAAATACAGAACAGAACTGGATATTGATAGTCTAAAATCTGCGATCATTCAGAACGAACAGTATTTTGATGAAAATAAGGATATCCTGAATGAATTGGTAGAAAACCTTGCATATGCTCACTATAGAAATATTTTTCTTGATCATAATCCACTTAACAACTGGATGTCCCGCGGGCTTCAGCTCTGTGCTCATTCCCTATTGGACAATCTCGACAGTTTGAGAAATTTTCTGGTACAACATCATGACCTGAGTGATCGGAAAGAAAATCAGCTCAGGCAGCTTCTTTCAAATATTGAGTACGCAAAATCCAATTATAATACCATTCTCTCCAAAAAAGAAGCCGGTGAGCAAGAGCTGTCATTTATTGAACAAATAGAAGAACAATACCTTCATCAGATCAGTTCTCTTGAAAAGGGTATTACTGCGCTCGAGAATTTCATTGCCCAAAAAGAAGCTGAAAAATACGGCAAAGAATATACATTCTCGTTCAATGACGGCATAGTTTGGCCTGTACATGGTGAGATCCTTCAGAGATACGGTATCCATAAAATTAATAATACAAATGCAACTATAAAGAGTGAAGGTATCTATATTCAAACCTCATATGGAACTCCGGTTAGATCGATCGCATCAGGAGTGGTTGCCTTCGCTGGCTGGTTTGAAAATAAAGGAAACCTTGTGATCATTGATCATCAAAATGGATTCTACAGTCTTTATGGTTTTAATGACAAGCTCGCTGTGCACAAAGAGCAGAAGATCGGACAGTCCGATGTCATTGCCTACTCCGGGAAAAATTATCTTATGGACACCGACGGGCTCTATTTTGAAATTCGCAAACTCGGAAAAGCTGTTGATCCTCTTTCCTATCTTAATTAGGGAAGGATAGGACACAGATGAAATATAAAATGAAAAATAAAAAATGGAAAACTAATTTTGATTCTTTATCTGCGACAATCCGTATGATCTGCGTGGGTCTGCGTGCTATTCCTTTATGAAAAAAATAGTCTTTACTGATACGATCGACCTTTCTCTTGTCTCACAAGCTGCAGGCATAATAAAGGGAAATGGAATACTCATCCATCCTACCGAGAATCTCTATGGATTCGGTGCAAATGTTTATGATATCTCGAGTATTAAAAAAATAATGGAACTAAAGCACAGGAAAAAGGACACAAAAGGTTTTGTGGTTTTGGTTTCTGATTACATCCAGCTCGATGGACTCATTGCCAGGGTAAACAGATTAGA
>JAVCDK010000066.1 GCA_030765865.1 Candidatus Celaenobacter antarcticus
TGTGAATTGGACGAATATACACGATACAAATATTGTTGTTGAGGACTTAACACACATTGCTATTGAACACTCAAATAAAATTTTATCAAACTTTAGACCATATTCATTGCCTGAAAGATTATGGTGTAATTTGCTTAAAAAAAGTGATTGTCCGGCAGAGAAAAAATGGTGTGAGCTCGGAAAGAAAGGAATAAATAAATTTGTAAATGTCTTAACCAATGATGTGTATTCTGTAAGAGGGAAAACCTCATTTGCAGAAGAGTTTGTGACGTGTGGCGGGGTGAGTCTGGAAAGTATCGACTTGAATACTATGCAAAGTAAGGTGTGCAAGAATCTGTATTTTGCCGGAGAAGTGATGGATATTGATGGAATTACGGGTGGGTTTAATTTTCAAGCTGCTTGGACAACAGCATTTATTACGGGTAAATTGAAGTAACCTGATGCCCAAAAACCAATTTGTTTCTTAGACTTGTTATTGTTCTTCGGTGTATTGAATTGTTACAGTTTTATTAATCTTCTGATCTTTCAGCTTTCGTTCTGTGCCATCGAGAAAAGATACTATCACGGACACATTCTCATCTGCTGGGAATCCGAAATATTGAACCAAGCTATGCTGGTTTGTCGTTCCCTTTCCGCCTTCGATCTCACGAATTTGTTTTAAATTCTTCTGAACTACTTCGATCCGGGTACCGATAAGAGGAGTTTTACCGTTTTTATCAACAACTTTAATCTTGAGCCAATTTTTTGGTGTTTTATCATTTCTAAATAAATGAATTCCCTCATCACTGCATACGAGCAGATCGATATCTCCATCATTGTCGTAGTCAGAAAAAGCAGCACCCCACGAATTGAAAGTTCTCACTCCAGCAAGATAGGTAATATCCGAAAAAGTTTTATCGCCATTATTCATATAGAGATAACTTATGCGGTTTGGATATATCGACGTGATAAAGAGATCGAGATATCCATCACCATTGACATCTCCCCAGGATGGATCGCTGTGGCATTCGTCATAAGTAATCCCAGCACTTTCTCTAATATCATAGAATCGATTCTTTTTCAGATCATTCACAAAAAGCTGGGTCATATCGGAAAATTTAATATATCTGGGATGAGCTAAGTTAGCGCAGATCAAGTCCAAATCTCCGTCATTATCAAAATCACCCCACTCGCTTCCTATTGTGTGTCCATACCAACCTTCGACATAGGTGCCTTCCATTCCAACTTCTTTAGCAACATTTTGGAATTGCTTGCCCTTAGAGTTTTTCCATAGAAAATTTTTATCCAGCCGATAGTTCGAAACAAAAATATCGAGTTTTCCATCATTATTATAATCTCCCCAGTTCACACCCCGTCCGGCTTGATCCTCATCATAAGGAGGAATGATATGTTCTTCAATAGTCACATCTTTGAACAAACCATCTGTAATGTTTTTAAATAAGAAATCCGGCTCCTTATCATACTCTCCCCCATGCTCATAGTTGGCAACGTATAGATCTGGGTAAAGGTCGCCGTTTATGTCGCCCCATGCAGCCCCTTCCGTTTGGAGCGTATCCGAGATTGGAGAGAAGGATGTAATATCTTCAAAGGTACCATCACCACTATTTTTCCACAGTTTGTCTTCTCGTGTCTTGGCGGATGATGACGCATAGAAGTCCAGCAATCCATCCCGATCAATATCTGCCCAAAGACCCCCATTTGTAATACCGGCAGATATTCCCGAGCTTTCACTTACATCAGTAAAAGAGCAATCAGTATTGTTTTTCAAGAGCACATTACCATTTAAAAGGATATCATCAAATCCATCATTGTTATAATCTCCCCACGCAATGCGACTTTGCTTATAAGAGCTTAATCCGGCTTCTTCTGTTACATCTGTGAAAATTGGCTCGCTGTATTTTGCCCATACGTTCACGAACTGACGAAACGCTTTACCACCATCAGACAGGTCATCATATAGTTCATTTAACAGGGAATCAGCTTTGGGAGTCCATGAGTTTCTTTCATCACCCATTATTACTGCTTGCAGTAGGTGGTCAAAAGCTCCTGCATCCTGTTCGATCATCATTTCGATCTTCCCCATGAGATATAAATGCTGTGCGAGTAACTGATCCTCCGGGATTTCGTTCAAAATTTGTAGGGCTTCATCATATTTGTTTTGTTCAAAGATAAGCTCTGCAATAGTAGATCGATATGTCGCCAACTGCTCTTCTCTGGATTTGTCGCCAAAGAAATAATAACTTTTGTCCCAATCAGCATTATCGAGTGAATCGATCACTATTCTCATTTTCTCTTCATATTCAGACAGCCCCTGTTTCTTATCTAAATAATAGCGTGCTACTGTATTCAGCATTCTGGCATCATGAGGATATTTTTTCTCTGTAGCTTTTAAGGTGGAATCCAGTTTTGTTTCATCTTTCAGGTTATCATAAGAGTAGAGCAAGTATCGCCATGCGAGAGGAGTCCATTTATTGTCAGCATATATTTTCAAAAATTCTTCCAAACTCTCCACACGAGCTGAATCATCTCTCATTACAGCATAATCGAAAACCTCCTCCTGCGCATTGTCTGTTACAACTGAACAGGTTGGATAATTCTCAATTAAGATTTCGATTATTGAAGCCGCTGAGGAATCTTCGAGAGTTGTCTTAAATAGATATTCAACTTGCATGGAAAGACTATCAGGCAATAAGTTATCATCAATATAAACCAGATATTTTTTTTCATCTTTTGCAATGTTATCAGAAGATATATCCGCAACATTGTACAAGAAAAATAGTTTATTATACCCACTCATGCAGGATGGATTATTCCGAATAAATTTATCTATTGCTTTCTTTGCATCCTTGAATTGGTGAATACGAATCAAATTATTTATGTTATTTAGATTTTCATGAATATCCCGTGAATCTTTTACTTTATTCAAGAAAATGCTGGAGCATCCAAGCATTATGAGTATTAAACCCATCAGAATAACATTTTTCATAAGCTTCTAAAATTCGGCATCGAGTGAGAAATAGAATGATGGTGAAGACTCAAATCCTTTCGTACTTTTCCATGCCCAATCAAACTTCAGGATGAAGTATCCGAGATTCATTCGGGTGCCTATTCCATATCCTATTTTAATAGGATTATCATGTGTGTTCTTAAACTCATCATAGTTATCCCACACTTTCCCGACATCTGCAAAGATCGCACCCCTGATGCTTCTGATCCAGATTGGCAACGGGAACCCGATCTTAAGTTCCTCAACAAATGGATATCGGAATTCCAGACTTCCGATCGCAATGTTATTTCCCAGATATTCTTTATCCAGATAACCACGAAGATTATAGTATCCCCCCATTATGAAATCCTGTTTATCAAGACCTGTGCTGAAACCTAGGTTCAACATTCCAGCAAGCTGATATTTCCGGTTCAAGGCGACATATTTCCTGAAATCACCATAAATATTCAAATAGTCATTATGAGAGCCAAAACTTTTTTGAGCACCAGCCATCAATCTCGAACCTTTTATAGGACCTGTAATTCCCCACAATGCAGTATCGTGAGTGTAAAACAGTGACGGGGCATAAACCCAGGCATCCTTCGTATATTGATCGAGAATATGCCAGTCATCCCCATTCCAATAATACCACTCAATTTTATTGTAGAATAGACTATTATATAGATCAATTCTGTTGAATTTGTCGAGCGGATAACTGATGAGCGTATTTACACCGGAGTTTCTATCTTTCTTCATGCCGTTATAGACATAGCCCCCCTGATCGATCCAATAGTTGTGGTAGTAGTAATCATCGACAAGATTGAAAATACCGGCACCATAATCAATACGTTTCTTAATGAAGTAATAATTCAGAATGATATTACTTTCGGATAGAGATTTGTTCACATCAGTTAAAATATCTATATGATGATTTCCAAGGATGTCACTTAAGGCGACATATATTTGTGCTGAAATTCCATAACCCGTTGTATAAGCAAGCCCTCCAAATAGGAAATCAGGGGTGAACTTGAGCTTATACTCCTCGACTTCGGGCTCTTTATCCTCTTTATATTCCGGTTTGGCTTCCAGTGTATCCTTCTTAAAGAAATAATCGCTGTCAAAACGGGATTTCTTTGCGATCAGTTTTTCTCTGGGACGATAGAATCTTCTAAATTCCCTTAAATGGAACACTTCGTCAAATGGATTGTCTTCAATTGTCTGAGGTTCCTGATATGTAATGTATTTGAGACTGTCAAGAGGATTACTGTACAGGTAGAGATCCCAGCCCATTTTATAAAAACTTGAAAAGACCATCTCGGTGTTGTCTCCACTCACACATGGCGAGAAGGTGCCGCTGAAAATATTTGTTAGTTGGGCAATTGCTTTTTCCTTAAAATCATATACAAAGATATTCGAAACACTGTCTCTGTAGGCGCTATAAACGATATTCTGTTGATCTTTCGCCCAGGTGGGATACTCGTGATCATAAGGTGAATATGTGATCGCAACAATCGTATTGGTCAGTAGATCATAAATGAAAATATTATAGTACAGATTAGAAAAAATAAGATGATCATCTTCTTGAATAAAGGGCTCCTTTATAAAGCATTGAGAAGAAAATGCGATCTGCATACCGTCAGGCGACCACCGGGGATAGCGGTCATCAAAATAGTCATCAGTTAATCGCGATATTGTCTTTGTTTCGAGATTATAAATATATAGATCACTTTGTGCATCTTTTAATCCCACAAGGATAATTTTCTTACCATCCGGGGAAACATCTATCTCAAAAATACTGCTAAAATCCAGTGTGATTCGATCAAGTTCTTTCCCATCATTAACTCTTGCAATGACAATATCATCACCTTTTGATGTTTTGGCGACAAATGCAAAGCGTTCTCCATCGGGAAAATAGGATAATGAAGACTTCAGATAATGAAATCCCTCATACTTTTCAGTATAACCACTTGTAATAATCTTCTTTGGTTTATAGAGTCCGAGAGTAGAGCGTTTGTATATTCCCAGCGTATAACTTTTATCTGAATAATAGAGAATTTGCGTTCCATCAGGAGAAAAGACAGGATTCCAATTTGCATTTGATTCCTCTGGGTTATGCTTTGTAACCTGTTGATATTTGCTGTTTGGGAGAACATTTTCATCAATTATGCTGCTATATTTTTTCTGCAGATAGTATCTCCACTGATCTTCAAGAGTTTCAATACTGAAGCCAAAAGTCCGTTTGGCTGCTTCATCCACGCTTTTATAAATTCGGAAATTATAAAGAAGTTCAATGATACTATTCGATCCGAATACATCTTCCAGAAAGAGTAAAAAAGATTCACCTTCCCGATAGGCATAATAACCGCTTACATATTCAAGAGGAATGAGCTTATCATTTATGATAAGATCGCGCATATACATCTCATTGCTTGCGGAGCCGTGTTCTGAGGACCACTCCGGTAATCCTTCGGCGAACCAGAAAGGAAGCGAGTAAAAAAGTCCGCTTGCAAAATTCGAAAAACTGCCTCCCTGCATAGTAAAATACATGAAAACATGACAGAGTTCGTGTACGACTGTTGTTTCAAATAGTTTATAATCTCCATCAAATGGTACTACAACACGATTTTTTATGAATTCAGTAAAACCGCCAACGCCCTCTCCAATGATCTGGTATAATATGTTCGTCTCTTCAAATTTATTATGAGAATTGTAGATTAGTACAGGTATTTTATGAGGAATAGACTGCTCGAATAGTTCCTGAAACCTGTAGTAGGCGCTCTCAACGATCACTGTGGTGATTTGTCCCACAGTATCAAGACCTGTTTCATAATAGATATCAAAGTGAGTGGTTTTCATCACTGACCATTGCATATCGGGAAGATTCGTCTTATTTTTCCCAAAATACGTGGCTTGCAAAGAGCTCACAGTTATCATCATGAAGATTAGTAAAAAAATGACTTTTTTCATGGTAAATCCTTGTTTAAAAAAGACGGAAGTAGTGCCTGGGATTTTCTCTGATATCTGTTACCAGAGAATCAAAATGAACGATCGTTGCATTGATTTTCTGATAAAGAGTATCATTTGCTGTGAATCGTCCAAAATTAGAATCTTCTTTTTCAAGTTTATTAATAAGAACCTGGATCTGAGCCAGCATGCTATCAATTTCGGAAATTTTATCATCAGCAAAGGTAATTATCCTATCAACTTTCTCATCATTTTGATTGATAAGAGTATCAAGGTTGGTCAGAATACTATTGATGCTATTGAAATCGATTGAAATATCTCTATTTTTCTCAAAAATGTGATTCATATTCAGCAGCAGTGCATTCAGATTTTGGATCACATCTTTGATAGTTCTCATCTGACCTTCATCATCTATGAGCTCCTCTAGAGAACCGGAAAGGTCATTGATATTTTTGATAGCAACACCAATTTGTGATATTGTTTCATTGAATCCGACATTATAATAACCTTGAATGATTTGGGAAGTATCGAGTTTTTCTGATGACCTGCCCGGCTCGATTGAGATTTCCCTTTCCCCCATCATACCTCGCTCCGAGATCACAATGCGGGTATCTTTTTTCAGAGTTATTTCATTATTTACGAGGAGTATTACTTTTACACCACTCTGCTCAAGTGCAATATCAGCCACTTTGCCTGCTCGAACTCCGTGGACAAAAACAGTATTGCCGATATCCAATCCGCCAATTTGGGGAAATAGAACTGTGATTTCATTCATATCAGCTTTCTGTTGATTTCCTGTAATGACGATCTTGCCGAACACGACGACCAGCACTGCCAGTATGATTATAATTCCTACGATCAATTCACTTTTTTTTGTTTTCATAATATTTCACTCATCTTGAAATAAATTTCTTTATATACGAATTTTCAATCTTGCCGAGATCATCGACAGATCCTTGAAAAATAATACTTCCGTTTTTCATAAGTGCGACCTTGTCAGCTATTTTGAACACGATACCGATGTCATGGGATACTATCATTGAAGTAGTTTTATATACTTTCTTGAACGTGGAAAACAGCTCAATTATATTATTAGCAATTATTGGATCGAGTCCTGTTGTTGGTTCGTCGTAGAGAATGTATTCCGGGTTGAGTATCATTGCCCGCGCAAGACTCACTCTTTTCTGCATACCGAAACTTAATTCCGCAGGCATTTTCTTATTCTGACCGGACATGCCGACCATCCCGAGCTTTTCTTCAACCTGTTCTGCAACCTCTTCTTCAGGGAGTGCATACTGTTCACGGAGAGGAAGCGCCACATTGTCATATACGCTGAGCCAGTCGAAGAGCGCTGAGTTTTGAAACACCATGGTCATTTTCCTTCTGAGGGCATTCCAACCCTTCCACGAAAGTGTATCGATCCGCTCACCATTACAAAAAATTTCTCCTTCATCGGGCTTAAAAAATCCAATAATAT
>JAVCDK010000050.1 GCA_030765865.1 Candidatus Celaenobacter antarcticus
CGGTCATAATAATAGCTCTTTCTCAATTCATCAATGAATATATAATCAATTTCCTGCAGTACTGCTACTTTCTCTTCTGTGATATCTCCGATAATACGAACCGCCAGTCCCGGTCCGGGAAAGGGATGCCTGAAAATTATCCCATCCGGTAATCCGAGCTCTTTACCGACCACCCTTACCTCATATTTAAATAACTCCCGAAGCGGTTCTATAAGTTTTAAATTGAGCTTTTCCGGTAAACCGCCCACATTATGATGCGATTTGATCGTGACAGAAGGTCCATTTTCTATTTTGGATGAAGAGCTCTCGATAACATCCGGATAAAGAGTACCCTGTGCAAGAAATTGCACATTGTCGAATTTGAGTGCCTCTCTTTCAAAAATTTCTATGAAAAGTTTCCCAATGATCTTCCTTTTTTCCTCTGGATCGACAATCCCTTTCAACTGATCGATAAAATCATCTTTTGCGTTCACCACGTTAATATGGATTCCAATATTCTCAAACATTCGTCTAATTTCTATAACCTCATTTTTCCTCATCAGTCCGGTATCGACAAGGACGGGAATGAGTTTATCGCCGATTACTTTGTTCAGTAAAGCAGCAGTTACAGATGAATCGACTCCACCGCTCAAACCCAGTACCACACCTGCATCCCCAATCGTTTCTTTGATATTTTTTGATGCTTTTTCTATGAATGAACTCGGTGTCCAATTGGGTTTTAGCCCGCAAATCCCATATATGAAATTCTTAAAGATATAAAGCCCCTTCTCTGTATGAGAAACCTCCGGATGAAACTGAACTGCGTAGATCTTTTTCGTTTTATTTTGCATGGCAACAAATGGTATGTTTATAGTACTGGAAAAGGTTTCATAAGCGCTAGGCACTTCCCTAATTTTATCTGAATGGCTCATCCACACAATATTTCCTGTTTCCAGTCCTTCAAACAGCTTGTGTTTTTCATCAACAATCAGCTCAACGTATCCGAATTCCCTTTTTAACGAATGCTCTACTTTACCGCCCAGCAGATGGCAAATGAGCTGCATACCATAGCATATCCCGAGTATTGGAATTCCAAGCTCGAATATCTTTTTATCGCAGAACGGTGCATCGTCTTCCAGCACACTATATGGACTGCCGGATAAAATAATTGCCTCAGGTCTGAGTTCGATAATTTCTGAGATCTTGATGTCGTAAGGCACTACTTTGCATGACACATTCAGTTGCTGAACTGATTTTAGTATTAAATATGTATATTGAGAGCCGAAATCTAAAATAATTATCATAATTTAAAAGAAAAATGGATTATGTTTTTTTTCATGACCAATTGTGGTTGGTCCCCCATGCCCTGTATAAACTTTTGTTGAATCAGGTAATACAAATAATTTCTCTTCAATGCTTTTTTTCAGAAGGTCTCCATCACTATCCGGAAAATCATATCGTCCGACGCTTTCGAAAAACAAGGTATCTCCGCTAAACACAAATTTGTCACCGACCAAGCAAATACCTCCTTTTGAATGACCCGGAGTATGAAATACTTTTAATGAAATATTCCCAATATTTATTATATCACCATCTTTCAGCAATCTATCTGCCTTCACAGTCGTAATTGGAAATCCCACAAAAGAACTGAGGTTCAGATCAGGATTACTTAACTTCTCGTTGTCATCCTCATGAATGCAAAGGGTTGCGCCAGTGAGTTTTTTCAGCTCGGTGTTCGCTCCGATATGATCAGCATGCCCGTGAGTATTTATGATATATATAATTTTAAAACCCAATTTCTCTGCCTCATCCACAATTGCCTGAGCATTGTTCGCAGGATCGATGACTGCTCCCACTTTCGATTCCTTATCCCAGATGAGGTAGGTATTTGTCTCATATTCTGCAAGTAATATCATTCTTTTAATTGGCATGTTTTCGATCCTTATGTGCTAAGAGCTTGTTGTAGTAGCTTTCTTTGAGCATCGCTTGCCCGAATTCTTCGTTCCTTCTTGCAAATCCATGATAGTCAGAACCACCTGTGACAAGAAGTCCGTAACGATCGGCAAGTTCAAGATAGTTCTTTCTTTGATACAAGCTATGTATCGGATAAAAAACTTCAAGACCGTCCAAACCGAAATCAACAAGATCTGGAATAATGAAATCATTTTTAATGACTCCCGGATGTGCAAGTATTGCAATTCCCCCTGCATCTTTGATGATCTTGATCACTTCTTCCGGTGGGAAAGTAGGTTTGCGCACGTATGCAGGTTTATCATTACCTATATAATGCCAGAATGCCTCTTCATACGTTGTGTATTCCTTTACTACCATTGCTGTAGCAATATGAGGACGCCCGACAACTTTTTTATTTTCAACATGTTCAAATACATCTTTGATATTTAGACTAAAGCCATACTCATCCAATTTATCGAGAATTTTTTGAGCTCGCAAGATACGCCCTTTTTGCAAATATTTCATCATATTCTGAAGCTGTCGATTATGAATATCAATAAAATAAGCAAGAATGTGCACATCGAAAGACTGGTAGTATGTACTGATCTCGACCCCGGGAACGAGCTCGATACCGAGATGCTTCGCCAATCTTTTGCCGGCTTTGTAGCCGTCCATAGTATCATGGTCTGTGATGGAGATCACATCAAATCCCATTGCTTTTGTTTCTTTAATTATATCTTTTGGATGCATTGTGCCGTCAGAAAAATTTGAATGTATGTGTAGATCAATTTTCTTCATTATCTTGTTCCTGTGCTGCGTTTTCCCCTGCTACATATCCGGTTGAGAATGCTGCTTGCAGATTGTATCCCCCGGTGTCACCATCGATGTTCAATATTTCACCTGCAAAGTACAGATTTCTTATTTTTTTAGATTCCATTGTTCTTGGATTGATATGTGAAAGTTCTACTCCACCGGAAGTAACAATAGCTTCTTCAAAGGACCTTGTGCCGGTGATCGTGAAGGTAAGATCCTTCAAATTTCTAACAACGGTTTCTCGTTGCTCTTTTGTGATATTTGCGATTTTGGTACCTTCCGGTATCTGAGTCTTCCTGATGAAGTAGGATATCATCTTTTCCGGAAGTAGTTCCTTCAACATACTTTTATATGACAATTTTCCATTACTATTTATCTCCCTCAGAATTCTATCATGAATTTTTTGTTCCTCAAGCGCCGGTTTTAGGTCGACATGCAAAGACAGGTAATCTTCTTGTATTTCTTCTTTAACATCTCTGCTTAAACGAAGTATTACAGAACCATCAGCGCCCCATTCAGTGAAATAGAATTCCCCGAAAGCTTCGGATAGAACCTCATCATCCCCGGTGACAGTTCCTCTCACATTTTTTAATTTCACACCATTCAGGCCTGGATCCATATCGAGTAGATTAAAAGGAACTAACCCGGGATAAAGATCTGTGACTCTATGCCCTGTGACACGTGCAAATTGATATCCATCTCCTGAAGAACCAGTCTGGGAATAGGATTTCCCACCTGTCGCAACAATGACAGCATCGCAAAGTAAAGTTCCATTTTCATGAATGACACCGCCGATGACATTCTTATAATGCAACAGCTCAATTACAGGAGATCCCAACTTTACGTGAACACCCAGTTTCTTTAGATAATCTGCTAAGACATCAACAACGTTCCACGAATTGTCGGATTCAGGATAGATACGTCCTCCAGAAAGTTCTTTGAGAACAAGACCTCGTTTCTGAAGAAATTCCATCAATTCTTTATTGAAAAATGTATTGAAAGTATTAATAAGGAATTTTCCGTTCTCTCCATATTTTTCGATAAAAGTCATTATCTGGGGTTCGGTGTTTGTGATATTACATCTGCCCTTGCCTGTAAGTGAAAGTTTTAGTCCAAGCTTGTTCATCTTCTCAAGAAGCGTTACTTCGGCTCCGCATTCAGCAGCCCTGCACGCTGCCAACATGCCGGCAGGACCTCCTCCGATGATGAGGACTTTCTTCATAATAACTGCTTCACCGCACTGAAAGTGCTTACAACATTCATGATCAAATACAAAAAATTAAAATTTATCTACGAGTTCCGCAAGCGAATCTACTGCGGAGATATAAGACTCAAAAAAGGTGATGAATTCTTCATTTTTTAGTTTCAAATAACGGTTCTTGATCTTATAGGCAGATTCAAAGGATGACAGGTCGATCTCACATATTTCTGATGTTGCTTTTATGACATCTAATGCATTTACTGGGATTTCAGTTTCTTTAAAAAACAGAATCCCTTTCAAAACAGGAATGAGTGCAGAAAAGGAGTTAACGACTAGTGCATTCAACACATTTTTCCTGTCGATGTTCTCAAGAAATGATGCCCGGAGCATCAGCAGTTTTCCCTTGAGCTCCCGTTCCGCCTGAAGCCGAATGTATTCCGGTTCGATCGAGATGTCTGCAAAAAGGTCATCCCCTTTGAGTGTAAGATGAGAACTTTTTATTGCAAGAAATTCAATGGGAAAGGAATCCAGTGAATCCATAATGTATTCTTTTGTGAGAAAGAGTGGAGCAGCTACATTTTTCTTGCGAAGGATCTTTATGCAACTTCGAGCTTTAATGAGATTTTGAATTGAAATATCATCAAGAATGAGTGCAACATTAATGTCAGAATATTTCTCATTGAAATCATCCGTGGTTGCACTTCCGTATATGTATAATGAATGCAGAGAAACTTTGAAAGTATCCGTGTAACAATCAAGTATCTCTTTATATATTGATTCGGTATTTTTTGCCATACTTATCCTTATTTTTTATCATTCTGGGATTCTATGAATCCTGTTGCGCACGCACGTGCAAGGTTACGGATGCGTTTGATATACATCGCTCTTTCCGAAACGCTGATCGCACCGCGTGCATCGAGCAGATTGAATACATGCGAGCATTTGAGCACATAATCATAGGCAGGAAATACAAGTCCGAATTCCACCTGCCTGAACACCTCTTTCTCACAACGGTCAAACTCGCCAAAAAGCATTTCAACATTTGCAGTTTTGAAATTGAACTCGCAGAATTGCTTCTCGCTTGCTATATACACCTCTTCATAGGTCATTGCATCATTCCATTTAATATCTTTGAAATGATCGACCTGCTGGATGTACATAGCGATCCGCTCCAAACCATAGGTAAGTTCTACAGGCACAGATTTCAGCTCGTATCCTGCTATCTGCTGGAAATAGGTAAACTGTGAAATTTCCATTCCGTCAAGCCATACCTCCCAGCCCAATCCTGCCGCACCGAGAGTTGGTGACTCCCAGTCATCTTCAACAAATCGCACATCATGCTCCTTTATAGGAGTGCCAATTGCTTCGAGACTTTTCAAATACAGTTCCTGAATATCGTCAGGTGAAGGTTTGATAATGACCTGGAATTGATAGTAGTGCTGCAATCTGTTGGGATTGTCACCATATCGTCCATCCTTTGGACGTCTCGATGGCTGAGTGTAGGCAACCCGTTCATCTTTATTGGAGAGAGCCCCGAAAAAGGTAGCCGGATGAAAAGTACCAGCACCCATTTCAACATCATATGGCTGGCGTATTATACAGCCCTGGGAATCCCAAAATTTCTGTAGATGGAAAATTATCTGTTGAAAAGTTAAAGACTTATTCATCATAGAATGGATCATGTTTTGTTTCTTCGATAAGCGTTTTTACCAAGGTAATCTTATCCTTCAAACGCTCCTGCGTGAAGTAATCGGAAGTTAATGTCTTTGCTTTTTCGTAATATGCCTTTGCCGAAGTAAAATAAGCATTTGCTTTCTTCTTATTTTCTACACGCAATTTATGATTTTTATCATAGTCTGCACTGAATTCCGGATTTTTTGCCTTTTCGTCATAATCAATAAAAAGTTGATAATGCAGGTATCCGCGTTCATTATCAATTTCACCAAGAATGAGATAGGGTTCAGGATGTCCTGGTGCGATCTCCGCTGATTTTTGTGCAAACTGAATAGCTTTATTATACTCCTTCATCTGGCGGTACACATCAGCAATTCTATTATACCCGATTTCAGAATCCGGCACAAGCTCGATATATTTATTCAATGCATCAAGAGCTTTTGTGAAATCCTGTTGAGCAGCATATATCGCTGCAAGGTTCAGATAAGGAGTAGTGGCTTTCGGATTTCTTTGGACGACATCTAAGTTCTGCTGGATGGCTTCGTCAATACGTCCCGTTTTTTGGTACGCGATTGCTAACTTTTTGCCAATATCACTATCCTCCACACCTGCATCAATGACCGCACGAAGATGAGGTATCGCTTCATCATAATAATCTTCTTCAAAATAGAGAATTCCAAGCGGTTTATGAACATCGACACAATCGGGATTGATGTTGAGTGCAAGATTGTATGCGTCAACAGCGTCATCAAAATTGTCAGTCATTTGGCAAATCTCGCCAATACATACCACATATTCGATGTTTCCTTCTTCAAGTTCGGCAAGTGTGCGATAGGTTTCTGATGCCATATCATAGTCTTCGACCATTTTATATGACCAGGCAAGTCCTTCAAGAGCTATAATATAGTTCGGATCGATCTCGAGCGCTTTGTTATAATAGTCGATTGCTGTAGTGTAATCTGTTTCCAGCGCACTGATGTAGGCAAGATAAAGATATGCTTCTTTCTCTTCCGGATTCAACTCCAGCACACTTAAAAATGCTGCTTTTGCATCAGGATACTGCTCCGAGTTGAAGAAATTCATGGCGATTTCCATTGCTTTGGTTTCCGCAGATCCGCACATTTCAATAGCCATATCAATGACTTCTTGAGCAGATTCTAGACGTTTTTCTTTTTTCTTCTCGACCTTCATCCGCTCATACTTGATCTCATTTGTCTCTACATCAAAAATAAATACTGTGAGATTAAAGAGGGTTGATTCTATCTGGGAAATATTTCCCCAGATATTGATCCGGGAATCTACTTTTTGGGCAAGGTCTGCAACAACGGTTTGATCAAGCTCCTCAATCTTAATTTTACCGATTGCTTTATCAACATCTTTCTCGGACACCATTATGATCCCGGGAGTTTCTTTTCCCACTTCCTGGAAATCACTGGGGAGATATTTGTTGCACATGGTGCGGCTATCAAGGTCATTGTAATGAAAGCCCCACACTGCAACGCGGACTCCTTCTTCGGGTTCATTCTTGTTGGCAACTGCTGCCGATGAACAGAAAAGGAGCTGAAGAGTGATGGAAAATACAAATACAGATAAGATGACTTTTTTTATTTTCACCTTTCCTCCTGTCATGTATATATTT
>JAVCDK010000093.1 GCA_030765865.1 Candidatus Celaenobacter antarcticus
GAGGTGCAGATATCTTCCAGCTTGCCAATTATTTTGCTAATAAATATGCGGAGGAATTTAATAAAAAAATTCCTTCCTTTAATGATGAAGTACTGGATATTTTAGGAAAATATAACTGGCCCGGTAATGTGCGTGAATTGGAAAACCTGGTCCATCGTTTAGTGATAATGAATGAAGATGGAAAAATCCGAAAAGCTGATCTGCCTGTCTTTATGAAAACCAGGATAGGAAGTGTGAGTGATGTGAAAAGAAGCCTGCAAGAAGTTGAGATCGAGCACATCAAAAACGTGCTGGAATATACGGACAATAATAAATCAAAAGCATCTGAAATTTTACGGATAGACCGTAAAACACTAAATAATAAACTCAATCAGGAGCCCAAAAAATAAAATTATACAGTGTAATCCAAAAACCTCGATTGAAGTCCTCAAAAGAGACTTAAGCTTCTATATAAACATATCTTATATTCTCATTTTCGATACAATACCTGAAACATGTGCAGTTTTATTTTGTAAAACCATCAGAGATTCTTCCAAAAAATGACTGGTAAATTCACCAGAAAGATAAACTGAATCATTCTTGCATAAAAGAGGGAGTTGCCAATAACAAAAAACCGTTGTGGAATTCCAGAAGTGTGGGGAATATTTCCTCACTTTTTTTAATCTACAATAATTACAATTCTAAACACAAAGTCACATTTCGGAAATTTTATTTCATCTATATGTAGTATTATCAGGCATTTATCATTTTCGGAGAATTAATTTTTCATATTTTCATCATTTGGCATGAAAATTGCAAATAAACAAAACAAAAAGATTAATAATTACAAAGGAGAAAAGATGGATAAGTCTTTCAACGCATTTAAAATGGCACAAGATCAATTTGATGCTGTTGCCGACAAATTAAACTTGAGTGAAGCATCAAGAGAACTCTTAAGAACTCCAATGCGGGAATATCATTTTAGTATTCCTGTTAAAATGGATGATGGAACTTCCAAAATCTTTCGTGGATTTCGGATTCAGCATAATGATGCCTTAGGACCATGTAAAGGTGGAATTCGGTTCCATCCGCAGGAAACTGTTGATACAGTTCGTGCGCTTTCCATGTGGATGACATGGAAAACATCTGTGGTGGATATTCCACTTGGCGGCAGTAAAGGTGGGGTAATCTGCGATCCGCATAATCTTTCAGACAGAGAACAAGAGCAAATCTGCCGCGGCTGGGTTCGCCAACTGCATAAAAATGTTGGACCTTTGCGCGATATTCCAGCCCCTGACGTGATGACAAATGGGCAGCACATGTTGTGGATACTGGACGAGTATGAAACGATCACCGGTGAAAAATATCCGGGAATGATCACCGGGAAACCGGTTGGAATGGGTGGTTCACTTGGTAGAACTGAAGCTACAGGTTATGGAGTTATTTTTACTGTTCGTGAAGCTCTGAAAGAAATGAACCTCAAAATTGATAATACAACAGCTTCCTTCCAGGGATTCGGCAATGTATCGCAATACGCAATTAAGTTATATAATCAACTTGGTGGGAAAGTGCTTTGTGTTTCCTGTTGGGATCAGCAGGATCAAACATCGTATGCCTTCTATAAAAAAGAAGGAATAAATCTGGAGGAACTTCTAAATATTACAGACAGATTTGGTGGAGTAGATAAAATAAAAGCTAAAGAACTTGGTTATGAAGTGCTTCCGGGTGATAAATGGATTGAAATAGAATGCGACATATTGGTTCCTGCAGCTATGGAAAATCAGATCACTGGTGAAAACGTTAATAAAATCAGTTCAAATGTAAAACTGATTGCCGAAGGAGCCAACGGACCAACTACCCCGGAAGCTGATGAAGTTCTAAAAAAGCGCGGTATTTTCATAATCCCGGATTTCCTGTGCAATGCCGGTGGAGTTACCTGCAGCTACTTTGAGCAGGTTCAATGTAATATGAATTATTTCTGGAGCAAAGACGAAGTTCTGGGAAAACTCGATTACAAAATGACTACTGCTTATCACAAGGTTTCCAAACTCGCGAGAGAAAAGAAACTTTATATGCGTGACGCAGCTTATATGATCTCTGTCGACAGAGTAGTACGAGCATCTGTTGCCAGAGGGTGGATATAGAGAAATAACCTCCACAATATAAAGGGCAGATTCACTTCTGCCCTTTATATAATAGCAAAAGGAACTGCTATGAAAAGCGGACAAAAATTCGAGCGGCAAACAGGATTCTTTCATGACGGCTTTACCTATATCGGAACTGGTTTGCCAGGTGGTAAAGCCTCGGGTCTGGCTTTATCACAGAATATTCTGAAAAAACATTTCCCTGAAGGCGATATTGCTGGAATGCAGGTGAATATACCCTACACAACCGTTTTATTGAGCGGAGTGTTCGATGCCTTTATGAAAGATAATAACCTTTATGAAATTTCTCTTTCAGATGCTTCTGATGAAGAAATTGCCATCAGCTTTATAAATGCCTCCTTTGGCGGCTTATATGCCGGCGATTTGTATTATCTGATCGAAAATATCGATAAACCTTTGGCTGTACGTTCCTCAAGCATATGCGAAGATTCTTTGAACGAACCATTTGCAGGATTTTATGAAACCAAAATGGTGGCAAATAATCAGGTAAGCAGAACAGATAAATACAATGCTTTGATCAATGCCATCAAATATGTTTATGCCTCACTTTTCTTTCAGCAGTCCAAAAAATATTTCCGAACCGTTAACCTTGATATTTGCCAGGAAAAGATGGCTGTTATCATTCAGGAAGTTGTGGGTGATCGTCATGGAGAGAATTTTTTTCCCTACATTTCAGGTGTACTGAAATCCTACAATTTCTATCCTTCCGAACAGATCGAACCGGATGCCGGCTTTGCTGCTTTGGCTTTTGGTTTGGGTAAAACAATCGTTGACGGCTCCACTTCCTGGAGCTATTGTCCGCGTTATCCTCGAACTCCTCAGCCGTTCAATAACATGAAAGATCTGCTGAACAATACCCAGAAAGAATATTGGGCTGTGAACCTGGGGAAGATCAATAATTACAATCCTGTGGCTGAAACCGAATACCTGGTACATAATTCCATATTCGATATCAGGGACAGAAGCCTGCTTAAACATATCTGTTCCACATATGATCAAAACAATGACCGCCTTGTAATGGGAGTACAAAATTATGGTGCTCCGGTTCTGGATTTTGCGCCCACTTTACGGGCTGAAACTTTGCCTCTGAATACTGTGATAAACAAGATAATAAAGGCATGTGAGGATGAAACAAACAGCAAAGTAGAAATAGAATTTGCCGTATCTTTGGGCACAGCAAAAGATACTCAACCACGATTTGGTTTCTTGCAATTACGACCTATTAATATATCAAATGAGATTATCGAATTGCCGGAAATCATTGATAATTCAGAAGAACTATTACTTTTTTCAAAAAAAGTTATGGGTAACGGTATATCTAACGACATTCTCGATATTGTCTACATTCGACCCGAAAATTTTGATATTCAATACACAAATCAGATAGCTGCTGACATCGCAGAGTTTAATTCCATTTTTACTGCCAATAAACGCAAATACCTCTTGATTGGATTCGGGCGTTGGGGGACTTCTGATCCGTGGTGTGGAATCCCGGTGCAATGGCCACAGATTTCAAATGCTAAAATAATCGTTGAGACAGTTTTACCGAGTATGAGAGCAGATTTCAGCCAGGGCGCGCACTTCTTCCACAACATGACTGCACACAATGTCTTCTATTTTTCTGTGGATAAAGAAGATGTAAAAAACCTTGACTGGAATTGGATTCAGCAGCAGAAAACAATAAACGAAACGAAATTCGTGAAGCACGTAAGGTTGAAACAAAATCTGAAAGTGCTGGTCGATGGCAGGCACAGCAAGGGTTTGATTTTAAAGAATGAAGAAAATAAAAATGAGCACAATCGAAGATAAATCAAAAAAATTGATTGAAAGTCTGAAAGAAAGACAAAAAGAGCTTAATTGCATTCACGGACTGGAAAGTGTTTTAATCGATTTTGATTCACCTCTGGAAAAAATATTTCAAAAGATTTTGGATATTTTGCCTAACGGTTGGCAATTTCCCGATATATGTTTTGCCGAAATTGAATGTTATGATAAGGTTTATAAAAATTCCAAATTCCCCAATACAGAATACGTGCAAAAATCTCCATTGCACAAGAATAATATTCGTTTCGGAGAAATTCGGATCTATTATACGGATGTTTCACCTGAGCTTCATCATGAACCTTTTCTCATAGAAGAATATTCGCTTCTGAACACAATTGCAAGCATCCTGGCTTCCTATCTGGCTGTTCGTTCATACAAGGAAAATACACCCACAGCAGCACATCACGGTGAATGGAAAGTTATCATCAATATGGTGCAAAAAACGGATATGAAGCTTTTTTTACGCATAGCCAGAAAGTTGTTGAATCTGCTTTATCAAAAAGGAATTGGAGAAGTAAAATCGATCTATGCATCCTTTGGTGCCACTACACGGGATTCCGCAATAGAATTGAGTTCAGAGATCAATGTTCCACTCAAAAAAAAGGATTACAAGGAAACTATCAAATTAAGCGATCAAATATTCGAAATTGCCGAGCACCATTTTTCCGATGAAGAATTAATGGATAACATCCGCAAATGGATGCAGGAAGATAAATTAAATTTTTTGGTCATTTCTCTGGAAAGTCAGGATACAAACCTGTCCGAACTGCAGGACGCAATTTTCCGTTATCACAGCCAGAAAATTGATAAAGAAAGCCTCTCTCCCTATGCTTATATGAATGTGAAAGTGCTGCTCATTCAGAAGTTGTTCACCAATCAACTGGAATTCATCAATGTTGCTAAAAACTATGTAGAAATTGATGATTTTTACGAAGTATTGCAACATACGATATTTCCGAGTACTTCACATGGTAAGCTGGGCGGGAAAAGCACAGGATTGTTTTTTGCAAATAATATTATCAAACGCGAAGTAGATAAAGATTTCAGCAAACACATCAAAACTCCACAAACCTGGTATATTACTTCGGATGCCATGCTGAATTTTCTGCATTATAATAATTTGGAAGAAATCGTAGAACAGAAATACAAAGATATTGAGAGTGTACGTGCAGAATATGGCAATATCATCCAGATGTTTAAAAATTCTCATTTCCCACACGATATATCAAAGGGATTATCTCAATTCTTGGATGTATTAGGTGATAAACCGATCATCGTGCGCAGCTCTTCTCTTTTGGAAGACAGTTACGGCGCTGCCTTTTCCGGTAAATATAAAAGCCTGTTCCTGGCTAACCAGGGAAATAAAGAAGAGCGCTTGAATGCTTTGCAGGATGCTATTGCAGAGGTGTACGCTTCGATCGTCGGACCTGATCCGATCGAATATCGTAAGGAACGCGGTCTTCTGGATTTTAAAGAAGAAATGGCGATCCTGATCCAAGAAGTGGTTGGAACTAAATGTGGAAAATACTTTTTCCCTGCTTTTGCGGGAGTTGCTTTTTCCAATAACGAATTCCGCTGGTCGTCCCGCATAGAGAGAGAGGACGGGCTTTTGCGAATGGTACCAGGTTTGGGAACGCGTGCCGTCGATAGGATGAGCAATGATTATCCTATTCTGGCATCTCCGGTAAAACCAGGTATCAGGGTTAATGCTACTACTGAAGAAATTTTGAAATACAGTCCCAAGAATATCGATCTGATCAACCTGGAAACGAATTCATTCGAATCGATGCCAATCAGAGAAGTTATAAGGGAATGCAAAGATCAATTCCCTCTTTACCAACAAATGTTTTCGGTTTACGAAGATAAACATCTCATCGAAAAATCCGGCTTTAATATCGATTTTGAAAATGATGATCTGATCGTCACATTCAATGGTTTGATCAAAAATTCTTCTATTTTGAAAAGGATACAAAAGATTTTGGAGATACTGAAATCAAAATTGGGCACTCCGGTCGATGTCGAGTTCGCTGTGAAAGATGATGACTTTTACCTTTTGCAGTGCCGTCCGCAGAGTTTTTCCAGAATTGATAAACCACAACCAATTCCACAAGATATTCCCGACAATGACGTTCTGTTCACCGCACACAAATATATTTCTAATGGTTATATCCCAGAAATTTCTTATATGGTTTATGTGGATCCCGAAAAATACAGCGATCTGCATACTATTGACGAACTATACAAAGTAGGTCGTTGTATTGGAAGGTTGAACCTGTTACTTCCCAAAAAGAAATTTATTCTGCTTGGACCCGGACGGTGGGGGAGTAAGGGAGATATTAAATTAGGTGTGAACGTCACATATTCGGATATTAATAAAACTGCTGTTCTCATCGAGATAGCCAAAGAAAAGGGAAATTACGTTCCCGATCTTTCGTTTGGGACTCATTTCTTCCAGGATTTAGTCGAAGCACAGATTCGTTATATTCCACTCTACCCAGATGAAGAAGATAATATATTCAATAAAAATTTTTTCCGATTTTCAAAAAATATACTGCCTGATCTTCTGCCTGATTTCATGGATTTGGTAGATTGTGTGAAAGTTATAGATATTCCCGCAGAAACAGATGGTAAAATTCTGAAGATATTCATGAATGCCGATCTGGATGAAGCAATCGGGTATGTAGGAACGCCGGGTATAAGCCAAGACTACATCTTATATGAGCCAGAAAGTTATGAAAAAGGTGTAGAAAATTATTGGTATTGGCGTATGCAGGTATGCGAGTTTCTGGCACAAAATATCGAAGCTGAGAATCTGGGTGTGGTAGCTCTTTATGTGTTCGGCAGTGTGAAAAATGCCAATGCTGGTCCAGCCAGTGATATCGACCTGCTGATTCACTTTCGTGGGGATGAAATGCAGAGAAAAAAACTTGCTGTCTGGTTGGATGGTTGGAGTATTTGCCTGGATCATTTCAACTACCTGAAAACCGGTTATAAAACCGGGGGACTGTTGGATGTGCATATTATCACTGATGAAGATATCGAGAACAAAACCAGTTTTGCCGTAAAGATCAACGCTGTTACCGATACACCCAGAAAACTGGATATGAGGAAATGACCACTGCTCTCTTCACCAGCGATTTGCATGGCTCAAAAAAGAAGTATGAATTTCTCTTTAACAACATTCTAATCATCAAACCTGCCGTAGTTTTCCTGGGAGGAGA
>JAVCDK010000085.1 GCA_030765865.1 Candidatus Celaenobacter antarcticus
CAATTCTTTGACGAAGGACTCGTTGAAGTATGTCAGAAGCTTGCAGATGAAGGAAAACGCGTTATCGTTGCCGGACTCGATCAGGATTACCGGGGCAAGCCCTTTCACCCAATACCGGAACTTCTCGCTACCGCAGAATATATCACAAAAACACTTGCAATCTGTATGCAGTGCGGCAATCCTGCAAATCGCACCCAGCGCCTCGTGGACAACGATGAAGAAATTCTTGTTGGGGAAAAGGACATATACGAAGCACGCTGCAGAAAGTGCTTTCAACCACCAAAGGAAACGAAATGATCCTCATCCGCATTATCGATTTTGTTATTATGATCTATATCTGGCTCATTATCATTCGCGCAGTCATGTCCTGGTTCAATCCTAATTATGCGAACCCATATATTCAGCTCCTGATCAAAGTGACAGAACCTGTTCTTGGACCGGCACGTGAGATCGTTCAAAGGATCATACCTTTACGAAATTTTGATATTTCACCAATCGTAGTAATTCTTCTTTTAGAATTAGTACGCAATCTGTTAATCAGATTACTTATAATGTAGCGAGGGGTCATGCCACAAAATATATCAGGTTCAGAAATTAGAGGTAAAGAATTCAATAAAATCCTAAGCGGGTACAACAAGAAGGAAGTCGAGGCATTTCTTGAAATGCTTGCAAATCAGATAGAGAGCTTGGAAAGAAAAATTAAAGCACAGCAAAGAGAGATCGAGGATAGGGATCAAAAGCTCGATAACATTGAGGAGCAAAAAGACCTGCTCAAGCGCACTCTCATTCTTGCAGAAAAACTCAAAGAAGATACGTTGAAAAGTGCAGATAGAGAAGCAAAGAACATCATAAAAGATGCTGAGTTATCTTCAAGGGAACGCGTCAAGAAAGCAAAAGATTATCTGAGTATTCTTGAGCATGATTATGTGAATTTGAAGGACAAGAAAAAAACCTTCCTGCTTACATTCAAATCTCAGATAAATACTATGCTCGAGCTCATCCAAAAGGAATTTGAAAAAGATAAAGATGATTTGAAGAGAAAAGATAACCCGATCATTCCTCCCCCAGACTATAGGACACGTGGTTTCAAAAAAGAAATAGAGCTACCTCCTGTTGCTGAGAAGAAAGAAGAAATTCCTGTCAAAGAGAAAAAAGAAGAAAATATCGAGAATTCGGTTGAAGACATCGAAAATAAAAAACCAAAAACTAAACCAAAGATCAGCTTTGATCTAGGACCAAATGAAAAAAATTAGTCCGCTTATATCTGAATCAGTAAATTATATCCGAAATCGCTACAAAGCTATAGCAGAAATTGGCATCATTCTGGGTACAGGGCTTAATGAACTGACGAGCATAATTGATATTCAACTTGAGATCCCATACCATGAAATCCCACATTTCAAAACCTCAACAGCTCCATCACATAAAGGGAAAATGCTCTTCGGGACTTTTCATAATAAAAATATCATAATCATGCAGGGTCGGCTTCATTGCTACGAGGGATACAGTGCACTGGAAACGACCTATCCGGTTTTCGTAATGAAAGAACTCGGCATCAAAACACTGATCGTGACGAATGCAGTTGGTTCGCTCAATAAATATATGAAGGTTGGAGATATAGTTGTAATCAACGATCATATAAACCTCACAGGCATGAATCCTCTTGTTGGAGAGAATGACCCGAACCTCGGAGACCGCTTTCCCAGCTTGCATGATGCATATCATAAAAAATATATAAAAACAATAAAAAAAGTGTATGTTGACCATGAAATTCCCTTTAATGAAGGCGTCTACGTCGGGTTGTTGGGACCAAGCCTAGAGACTACTGCGGAATGCCGGATGCTCAAAACTATCGGTGGTGATATGGTCGGAATGTCAACAGTGCACGAAGTGATAGTTGGAGTGTATCTTGGGCTCAAAATATTGGGTTTATCCACAATAACAAATTTATCAAACCTCTTCCATTCTGACACACATGCCCAGACCACTATCGAAAAGGTTGCCAAAAAAGCACAGATAAAATTAAAAGTGCTCATTCAAAATTTTCTTAAGGAAATATAAGTTAGGAGTGCTGTATGGAACGCGAAAAGTTGGATTTTTTCAGTGACCTGCTTATGGAGGAACGAAAAAAAGTTGTGAAGATCATCGAGGGTATTGATGAGAACTGGAGTAAGAACATTCGGGATGCGGTCGGCAATGTCTCCTCATACGCAACGCACTTAGCAGACCTTGGATCTGATTCCGATGAAAGAGAAAAAGAAACATATATGCTCGATCGGGAATTAAAAAACCTAAAAAATATTGATAACGCACTCAAACGAATAAACGAAAAAACGTATGGGGTCTGCAACTATTGTGGTGAGGACATTTCGCATCAGCGCCTGAAAGCGATCCCCTATGCGGAGCTTTGTATTGGCTGTAAAAGGAATGAAGAAAGGATAAATAACAATCATAAACAATAGATCTGGTTATAAAAAGTATCTGCTGCTATTTTTATTATTCCTTGCTCTTGATCAGATCTCAAAAATGGCAATCAGAAACCTGTTTCCAAAACCTGATATGCACTCAATCCCTGTTTTTGGAAATTTCTTCCAGCTCACATTTGTAGAGAATCGAGGTGCAGTGTTCGGTATTGATCCACAATTCGGAAACCTCACAAATATATTATTATTAATTTTACATATTATTGCAATTGTTATCATCATTTATTTCTTTATTAAGAACAAAAACCCGCTCGCAAGATTCAGTTTCACGCTTATTCTGAGCGGTGCTTTTGGCAATCTGACTGACAGAATATTTTTCGGAAAAGTAACCGACTTTCTTGACGTTGATTTTTTAAATCTAACTATAGGCAAATGGCAAATTGACCGATGGTACGTCTTTAACATTGCAGATTCCTGCATAGTTGTCGGTGTTATCCTGTTAATTATATATTATCTTTTTGTAGAAAATTCTGCGAAAGAAAAAGAAATATTGGAGAAAGAATGAAAATTTTAAAGAAAATTATCTTTGTATTAATTATCTGTTTATTATTTGGTTTTCAAAGCTTAGTGGGGAATGATCTTTTCTTCTCGGAATATATCGAAGGAACTTATCAGAACAAAGCACTGGAAGTCTATAATGGTTCAGGTGCTACTGTTGATCTCTCAAATTATCGAATTGCACAATCTGTTAACGGAAACGGTTGGCAATACTGGCATGAATTTCCTGTCGGCTCGATTATTGCAGACGGCGATGTCTGGGTCATGGTCACCGATGAATCTGATGCTCAATTGCAGGATGTTGCAGATGAGATACTCTCCTATCCCAGTGTTGTACATCATAATGGCAATGATGCACGCGGAATAGAGATGACCATCGATGGCGGTGCTACATGGACTCTTATCGATGTAATCGGAATTCCTACAGAAGATCCGGAAACCGGCTGGGATGTAGCAGGAGTTACTGCTGCAACTTTAAAACATACGTTAGTAAGAAAAACTGCAGTTGAAAACGGAAATACAGACTGGGCTTCTTCAGCGGGAACCAATGAAGGTGATTCGGAATGGATAGTATATCCTATCGACACATTTGAATATCTTGGCTTCCATGGTGGGAATGATACAGATCCCCCTACTTTATCCAGCGCCTATGCGAACTCATCCACTGCTGTTGAAGTTACTTTTAATGAACAGGTCGATGAAACCACTGCAGAAAATATTGCTAACTATACTTGTAGTGATTTGACATTTACTGATGCTATACTCCAATCACTTGGCAAAACTGTTGAACTTATCACAACTGCCCAGGATGGAGGTTATGCCTATACAATTACTGTCAATGATGTTGAAGACCTTTCCGGCAATGTTATTGCGCCAAACAGCACAATCAGTTTCACTGGTTATGAAGAAGGTCCCACAGAGGGACAGCTAATTATCTCGGAGTATATTGAAGGTTCCAGTAACAATAAAGCTCTTGAAGTTTACAACGCTTCGTCCCAGACTGTTTATCTTAATGACTACCGCATTATAGGTTCTTATGACGGAAGTGGGTGGAATACTACGTATTATGCTTTCCCCGATGGCGCCACGTTAGGTGTAGGAGACGTATGGGTTATTGCAAACGAAAGTGCCTCACAAACCATATTGTCAGTTGCTGATGATATTCTTGCGTACAATGCAGGCGGTTATGTTGTGAGCTTCAATGGTAATGATGCCCGTGGAATTGAGATGACAACTGACGGTGGTGCCACATGGACGCTTATTGATGTAATCGGAATTCCTACAGAAGATCCGGGAACCGGCTGGGATGTAGCAGGAGTTCCTGCTGCAACTTTAAACCATACGTTAGTAAGAAAAACTGCAGTTGAAAACGGAAATACAAACTGGGCTTCTTCAGCGGGAACCAATGATGGTGATTCGGAATGGATAGTATATCCTATCGACACCTTTGAATATCTTGGCTTCCATGGTGGGAATGATACAGATCCCCCTACTTTATCCAGCGCCAAAGCAAACTCATCCACTGCTGTTGAAGTTACTTTTAATGAACAGGTCGATCAAACTACTGCCCAGACTATTACAAATTATTCGATCGGTAACCTGACGATCACTGATGCGATACTTCAATCACTCGGTAAGACTGTTGAACTTATTACCACAGCTCAGGATGTCGGTTATGCATACACTGTTACCGTAAACAATGTTGAAGACCTTGCAAGTAATGTGATATTACCAAACAGCACTATAGGTTTTACCGGTTATGAAGAAGGTCCTACAGAAGGGATTCTCATATTTTCCGAATATATAGAAGGATCGAGCAACAATAAAGCTTTTGAACTCTATAATGCCTCATCCCAGACTCTTTATCTTGATAACTACCGTATTGCTCAATCTGTAAATGGAAATGGCTGGCAATACTGGCATAATTTCCCCACTGGAGCTACACTTGCATCTGGTGATGTATGGGTTATCTGTGCTGATGAAGCAGCTCAGACACTTCTCGGTGTCGCAGATGAAGCACTTGCATATCCAAGTGTGGCGCACTTTACAGGCAATGATGCACGCGGAATTGAAATGACGACAGATGGCGGCGCTACATGGACTCTTGTCGATTTGATTGGAATTCCTACTGAAGACCCCGGCACTGGCTGGGATGTTGCCGGCGTCACGGCTGCAACTCAAAATCATACGCTTGTAAGAAAAACTGCTATCGAAAGTGGAACTACAAACTGGACTGCTTCTGCAGGAACCAATGTAGGTGATTCAGAATGGATAGTATATCCTATTGATACCTTTGACTACATTGGTTCACACGGAGGAGGAGTGGGCGGTAATATTGCCATATCAAACCTTGATCCTGCCCCTGGTGAAGCTGTGATAGTCACCCTTACTTATACGGATTCTCTCCGAAATCCTGTCCTCTATTGGAATACAGTACGCCAAAATCCCTTCAGCCAGATTACAATGAGTCCTGCTAAGGATTACTCATGGGAAGTCGAACTCCCGGGACAAACTGCCGGAACAATTGTATTTTTCTATATTGCAGCTGAAGATGCAGATCAGAATTTATATTACTTCCCCACAGACGCACCCGATGAAGTCTTTGAATACGAATATAGTATATCTGATTTTAGTGCCATTCTAAAAGTCCCCCATTATACATTCTGCCCAACTCTTGGTGAAACTTTCCAAATACAGTATCATTCACGCTCGGGCGATAAGATCGTATTGCGATTATATAATAGTGAAGGTGTACTCGTGAACACATTCACGAACGAGATGTCTACAGGCATGCACACATTTGAATGGGATGGTAAGGATGACAATTGGAACACCCTTCCTCCCGGACTGTATATCTGTAACTTAGAAGTTGTTAATCCCGATAATGGTGATATTAAGAATAAATCTGTTCCTATCGTCATTTCAGCACCTTTGAAATAAATTTTTGATGAAAGGATATCAATGAAAAAATTAGGTTTCATAGTAATAATAATCCTTCTGACCACTTCATTTATCTATGCGGAGATAAATTCAAATGTATTTGGCAATTACCAACCCTCTGCACGAGCAAGGGGTATGAGTGGAGCTTTTGTTGCAAGTTGTAACGACCCGAATGCCATATTCTATAATCCCGGGGCACTCGCAAATTCAGAGCAGGGAATTTCTCTCGGCTATGCACAGCTTTTCAACAATAGCTTTCAAATCCTCATGTCCGGTGCTCTTGCCTACAGGTTACCCGGCATTGGAACGATCTCTTTGGGAATGCAGGCAATGGATGTCGAATTTGAAGGACAAAAACTTGAGCAGGAAGGCACATATTCTCTCGCTCACTCTTTTCTTCTTATGGGAGATGTGCATTCACAGCTTTATGTGGGTTATGGATTGAATCTCTTTTACCTGAAGTTCGGTGAGACAGTCGGCGGTATAGATCCGGGTAATTCAACCACGTATGGTGTCAATCTCGGTGCACTTGCAGTACTTCACCAACGCACACATATCGCTTTTGCAGTGAAGAATCTGAACAATCCTTCGATGGGTTCGGATCAGACTTTTGACTTTCCTCAGCATCTTGCTCTTGGCATTGCCTACGAACCATATGATGGTGTGATCACGGAAATCGATCTCTCACAAAAACTTGGAGAAGAAACGAAGGTACAAGCGGGCATTGAATTTGAAGTGATGGATAATTTCTGGCTTCGAACCGGTGCTTCCACCTACCCGAACAGTATTTCCGGTGGCTTTGGCATTCTATTCAAAGGAGTTAAGATCGATTACGGTTTCAGTTCCCATCCTGTTCTTCCGATCACTCATCAGTTTTCTCTTGGCTATCAATTTTAAATATTTTGCTATAATGAGGTATGTATGAAAAGAAAAGATCAAGACGAAAAAGGCAACTCCTCTTTCATTATTAAAAGCTTCATCAAGCTGATATTCAACTTCCTTAACCATGTAGTGAAAGACTGGGAAAATAAATTCGGCAACAGGGGTTACAAAGAACTCTCTCAGAAATACGATGTGATCGAGAAAAAAGTTTTTAATGATATTCATGACTTAAAAAATAAGATCGAAAAACTCACATTGCGGATATTCTGGCTCAACCTCTTTGCAATAGTGCTTCTCTGCTGTGTGATCATCGAGCTTATTCTATTAATAAAATTGGGTTAATATGCAAAA
>JAVCDK010000080.1 GCA_030765865.1 Candidatus Celaenobacter antarcticus
ATGGACGATCTTGATCCTTATGAATATTCGATCTGTTCATCAGTAAACAGTGAGATCGTTCATGGGTATTCGACCAAAGATAAAGTATTACAGAATGGTGATATAATCGGTATAGATGTGGGTGTTAAATTGATTGATTTCTGCGGTGACGGAGCCCGTACTTTTGCAGTTGGAACGATTTCAAAGGAAATTCAGTTTCTTCTCGATTGTACCAGCAAAGCCCTTATAAATGCTATAGCACAGTGCACACCCGGCAATAGAGTCGGAGATATCTCTGCAGCGGTTGAAAAAACTGCGATGGAAAACGGAGTGTATGTTGCAGAATGGCTCACAGGACACGGTATCGGACGAATGTTGCACGAAGACCCTATGGTACCAAACGTCGGCAAAAAGGGAACAGGACCTATGCTTAGACCGGGTATGACCATATCTATTGAGCCGATGTTTAATATTGGAACTTCAAAAGCTGTAGAAAAAGAATGGATTTTTTACACGATGGATGGTTCACCATCTGCGCACTTCGAAAATACCGTTCTTATCACAGAAAGTGAACCAGAGATTTTAACGAAAACAAGGAGTTCATAATGGCTAAAGACGGCCTCATAGAAGTTGACGGCACGGTCGTTGAAGCGCTTCCCGGCACGAAATTTATCGTGGAGCTGGAAAACGGACATAAAGTTCATGCCCATATTTCCGGTAAGATGAGAATGCATTATATTCGTATTCTTGTCAGTGATAAAGTGAAGATGGAACTCTCCCCTTATGACTTAAATAAGGGACGTATTGTTTATCGTTATAAATAAATTAAAGGAATTTTTTATGAAAGTTCGAGCATCAGTAAAGAAACTTTGTAAAGATTGTAAGATTGTAAAGCGCAAAGGGCGCATATACGTAATTTGTTCATCAAATCCAAAACATAAACAGAGACAAGGCTAATTAGGAGGCACTTTGGCAAGAATAGCAGGCGTTGATTTACCGAATGAAAAGCGAGTTGAGATTGGCTTGACATATATTTTTGGTATAGGTCGCTCAACCTCTAATGCGATACTGGGGAAAGCCGGTGTCGATAACAATAAAAAAGTAAAAGATCTTACTGACCAGGAAATTATTAAACTGCGTGATATCATCAGAGATAATTATGTGATCGAGGGTGATTTGCGCAAAGAAAGAACCATGAATATCAAACGTCTCATGGAGATTGGTTGCTATCGTGGTTTGCGTCATCGTATCGGTCTTCCTGTTCGCGGACAGAGCACACATTCAAATGCCCGGACAAGAAAGGGACCACGAAGTAGCCGAGTCGGCAGGAAGTAACAGGAGAAGAGATGGCAGAAATAAGCAAAAAGAAAAAAATAGTAAGAAAAAAGAGAGTCCGTCTCCAAGAGACAGACGGTGTAGCCCACATCCAGGCAACTTTTAATAATACTATAATCACGATTACTGATAAAAAAGGTAATGTGATCGCCTGGTCAAGCTGTGGAAAAAATGGATTCAAGAATTCAAAGAAAAGCACTTCCTACGCAGCTCAACAGACTGCAAAGGATATCGCCTCAAAAGTATTGAACATGGGATTAAGAAATATTCATGTGAGGGTGAGTGGACCTGGTTCCGGAAGAGATTCTGCAGTTCGTTCACTTCAGGCAGAAGGTTTGAATGTATTGTCAATTCTTGATACGACTCCCATTCCTCATAATGGCTGTCGTCCACCCAAACGAAGAAGAATATAAGAGGATTCAAAATGGCTAGATTTTTAGGATCAAAATGTAAATTATGTAGAAGAGAAGGCGTAAAGCTCTTTTTGAAGGGTGCACGTTGTTACACTCAAAAGTGCAGTATTGAACGCAGAAATACTCCTCCCGGAGAGACCAAAAGAAGATATCGCGCAAAGTTAAGTGATTATGCGATCCATCTTCGTGAAAAGCAAAAAGCAAAGAGAACATATGGTCTTCTTGAAAAACAGTTCAAGAACTATTTCAAGAAAGCATCCCAAATGAAGGGTGTTACCGGTGAAAATCTTTTGAGACTTCTCGAAATTCGATTAGATAATACCGTCTACAGAATGGGATATGCAACCTCACGAAATGCAGCTCGTCAGCTTGTGAATCATGGACATGTGCTTGTTGATGGAAAAAAAGTTGATATTCCATCGTTCCTCGTTGCACCCGGACAAAAGATCGAAATCAAAAGTAAAAGCAGACAAATACCCAATATCCATGAAGCTATGGAAGCACATAAGTCACTCGATCAGTTCAACTGGCTTGAAGTTCATCCTGAAGAGTTTTCAGGTTATGTGAAAGCTCTACCAACAGCTGATCAACTTCCGCAGGATATTGATCATAGATTAATTATTGAATTCTACTCTAAATAAAAAATAGGAGTACACATATGGTTGATTTAGAACCAATCCAACTGCCTACATATATTAAGAAGGACGAAAAAACCTATTCAGATACGTATGGCAAATTCACCATCGGTCCGTTCGAACAGGGATTCGGCACGACGGTAGCGAATTCTTTCCGTCGAGTGCTTTTGTCTTCAATACAGGGTGGCGCAGTCCGTTTTGTGAAGGTGCATGGACTTCAGCATCAGTATGCTGCGATTCCTGGTTCGCGCGAAGACTATGTCGAACTTATTCTTAACCTGAAAAATCTTGTGCTTAAGATCAACAGCAATAAAGAAGAAAAGCTCGATCTTTCTGTAAAAGGTCCCGGCAAGATCACTGCAGGGCAAATCACCGTACCCAAGGATGTTGAGATCGTAAATAAAGATCTGTATCTCCTTGAGCTGGTCGATGATGTTGAACTTCATGTAGAACTCTGGGCAAATAACGGTATCGGATATACTCGTGAAGATGAGCATGACACATCGGAAACGCAGATAGGGGTTATTCCCATCGATTCTATTTATTCTCCGATAAGAAAGGTGAATTTCAATATCGGCAGAGAAAGAGTTGATGAGAAGATCGACTATGACAAAATCATTCTTGAGATGTGGACTGATGGAAGTATCGTACCGGAAGATGCACTCAGTCTTTCAGCAAAAATATTAAAAGATTGTTTCCAGGCAATTATTCAATTCGAAGATGAACCAAAATATATCAAGAGAGAAAAGATCGATCCTGAACTGAAAAATCTTCAAAAACTTATGAAAATGAAGGTCACTGAACTTGAACTGAGTGTTCGATGTAGCAATTGTCTTGCAGCTTCAAAGATCGAATTCGTAAAAGAACTGGTTGCAAAAACAGAAAATCAGCTTCTACGCTTACGAAATTTCGGCAAAAAATCTCTTGATGAAGTCAAAACTGTACTTGATCGCTACGGATTGAAACTTGGAATGGATATTCAAAAAATAGATGACCAACTTGACACTCTCAAAAAAATTGAGGAAAAAAAATGAGACATCACAAAAAAGGTACTACATCATTTGGTAGACTATTAGGGCATAAAAAAGCTCTTATGAATAATCTCGTTAAAGCACTTTTGCTGAATAAGAGAATTGAAACTACACTTGTCCGGGCAAAAGAAACAGGACGTCTTGCAGAAAAATTGATCACCTATGGAAAAAAAGACACTGTTCATTCTCGCAGACAGGCATATAAAATTTTAAAAAACAGAGACCTGGTAAAAAAGCTCTTTGATGAAATTGCTCCTCAATATAAAAACAGAAATGGCGGCTATACTCGAGTGATCAAAACAGGTTTTCGTATTGGTGACGCAGCACTAACTGCTATTGTCGAATTTGTAGAAGAAGAGATCGCTGACAAAAAGAAAACGAAATCAAAAACAGATAAATCGAAAACATCAAAGAAATCTTCTGTAGATAAGAAAAAAACAGAGAAACCAAAAACTAAAATTACGAAAAAAGAAGAAGTTGAAAAAGTTGTAGAAGAAGTTGTTGTTGAGCCGGAAACAGAAAAAGTAGAAACACCCGAGACTGCCGAACCTGAGATTGAAGAGAAGCAGGAAGATCTCGAAGAAGCAAAAGAAGAAGTGGAAGAAGCGTTGAATGAGGAAGTTGCAGAAGAAGCTCCTGTAGAAAAAGAAGAAGAAATAGTAGAAAAGAAACCTGAAGAAGAGAAAGTTGAACCTGTAAAAGAAGAAAAATCATAAGAACAATTTGACAAAGAAAAATCTTAATGATAGGTTTTACATAAAGTTTTCCCCCTAAAGCGGTAGCTATATCGCTTTAAAGACCTCCTCAGCCCAGGTGGCCTCCCCTCTGCCTGGGCTGTTTGTTTTGGTTTAAAAAAAGTGTAAATTCATTATCAAGAAAAATGCTAAACCACGAAACACACGAAACACACGAAATTAATAAAATAACGTTTAGAAGAATATTTTCTTTTAAAGCCAGTTTTCGTGCTTTTCGTGGTAAAAATATTTATATGTAGGAGTGACAATGAAAGGTAAATGGGTATGTCCGAAGTGTAAAAACACAGAGTATGAAACCGACCAGTTCCAGGCAACAGGCGGGACTTTCACAAAATTATTCAATGTTCAGTGCAAAAAGTTCACGACTGTTACATGCACACGTTGTAAATATACAGAGCTCTATAAAGCTACAACTAACTCACTAATCAATATTTTTGATTTCTTCACGAATTAAGTTCTAACTGCTAAAACATTCAGACTAGTCTGTACACTATTAGATTGAAAATGGGACGCAGATGAACGCGGATGTTACTGATATCCGCTGATCCAGAATATTAAATTGAAAAAAGCTACTATTATATCTTTATCTGCGACAGTCTGCTCAATCTGTGTGGGTCTGCGTGCTATTAAAAGAATGTTAAAAAAGACCGTGAATTAATAATTCTCTACTTCCTGTAAAATTCCGAACTGTAAACCGAAATCACTTACAAATATCTTTTCGACATTAAGATATGAAAAAATACTCTCGAGAAGAATCGTTCCTGAAAGTAGAACATCAGAACGGTTTGGATCAAAGGGAATAAGCTTTTCTATTTCTTCATAGGATAATTTTTTCCACAGACCTTTAAAATAATGAACATTATCCAAAGTAAGAACCTGCTTGTGAACTTTTTCTGAAATCCATTCTTTTAAACCAATCTTCACTGCAACGAGATTCGTTACAGTACCACCCACACCGACAACTTCAAATGTAGAGTGAATATGTTCTCGGATTTTGGACTCTGCTAATACATCATGACAAAAGGCATATTTTTCCTCATCATTATCAAAAAGATTGTTAAGTCTTCGAACTCCAATTTTCAAGCTGGTTGTGAATTCTAATTTACTTTTCATTACAATCATAAACTCAGTGCTGCCACCACCAATATCAAAAATAATAAGATTTTCATGTTCATCAAACTCGTGCTTGTTTGCGAGATAGATATAATAAATTTCCTGCTCTTCTGAGAGAATGTGGTATGTAAGCCCAAACCCGCTTTCCAGCCAATCAGAAATCTGGGATATACTCTTTGCTTCGCGAGACGCAGATGTACCTGTGATGATAATTTTGTCTGAATGATATAGCTTTGATGTTTGTATAAAATCTTCAAGAATTGCTTTTGCTTTTTCGATTCCCTCATTTGTAAGTAAGCCGTCCTTCATTCCTTTTCCAAGAGAGGAAGTTCGTGCATCTCGATGAAGGATTTTCCAGCTATTTTGTAATCTTTCAGCAATGAGTAATAGGATGGAATTCGTTCCTACATCAATAACAGAAAAGATGGTTTCCATATAGGAATTACAAAATTGTTTGTAGTTCTTTGAGCAATTCCGTAACGATCTCTTGTTCGGGAATTTTCCTGATTATTTTCCCCTTTTTGAAAAGTACTGCTTGACCTTTGCCACCTGCAATACCGACATCCGCTTCTTCTGCTTCACCGGGACCGTTCACCACACAACCCATAACTGCAATGGAAATATTTTTTTCGATCCTTAACTTCCGAACTTTTTCTTCCACTTTCTTTGCGATGCTGATGATGTCGATTTCAGTTCTTCCACAAGTCGGGCATACAATTAAGTGCGGACCTTTCCTAAGATCGAGCGCTCGCAAAAGTTCGAGTCCAACCTTAACCTCTTCCACGGGCTCATCTGCAAGCGATACACGTATCGTATCACCTATTCCTTCTGCAAGGAGTGTTCCGATGCCAATTGAGGAACGAATGGTGCCAGAGAACGCTGTGCCGGCTTCTGTGACGCCGAGATGAAGAGGAAAGTCACATTTCTCACTTATATTCCTGTATGCTTCAATAGTTAAAGGAACAGATGATGATTTTAATGAGAGTTTAATATTATAAAAATTTTGTGATTCAAAATAGCGAACATGTCTGAGTGCACTTTCCACAAGCGCATCTGCTGTAATTCCGTATTGCTCTTTTATATCTCTTTCAAGAGAACCTGCGTTAACACCGATACGAATAGGAATATTGGCTGTTTTTGCAGCATCGATAACTTTTTTGACCTTTTCCGAACTGCCTATATTACCCGGATTTATGCGGATGCACTGCACTCCTTTTTCAATTGATTTGACCGCAAGCTCGTGGTTGAAATGGATATCTCCGATAACAGGAATAGGGGATTCATCCAAAATTTCCGGAAGTGCTTCAACTGCTTTCATGTCGGGTAATGCAACCCGGATAATATCACAGCCATGAGCTGCGCATTGCTGGATCTGTTCGAGTGTTTTCTCTGCATCCCGTGTGTCCGTATTGGTCATTGACTGCACAGAAACAGGTGCATTTCCACCGATCTTAACTTCACCAACTGCGATCTGCCGGGTTTTCTTTCTTTTTATCATAAATGTTTTCTTTCGAAATCTAATAATTTTTGTTTTACATCTATTCCCAAACCAAAGCCTCCCAAACCCCCGTCCGTTCGAACGACACGATGGCAGGGAACGATTATGGGGATTGGATTTGTATGAAGTGCATTTCCTACTGCGCGCTGTGCATTTGGATGACCTATACCTTGAGCAACTTCATTATAGGTTTGAGTTTCGCCAAAGGGGATGTGCTGTATGTATTCCCAAACCTTTCTTTGAAAAGAAGTGCCAACAAGAATAAGAGGGAGGTCGAAGTGCTTCCT
>JAVCDK010000161.1 GCA_030765865.1 Candidatus Celaenobacter antarcticus
CTTTGCTTCCTTTTTCAAAAGCTCTTTTATTTTATTTCTATTTTTCACTTTTACCCCTTATTATTCCGAGTGCATCGTGTATATATTCACCACAGAGAGCACCAGTCTTTTTCCGATAAATCGGAATGAGCCTTGGCAGGCAGAGAAAACAAGTCTTCTGCTTGCCACGACGTAGTGCAACGAAGACGGGTGGTTTTAAATGACTTCTTCATGCTAACATTTTCAATATTTACTTATTCTCATCATTGTTATAATGAGTGGTATTTGTTAACTGATATAAAGGTCGCTGCGTTACGTCAAATTTTGCATGCACTTTTCTCTTGACATACTCAAAAATAGTATGCCATACTATCAAATATAAATTTTCGGAGATAAATATAATGATAAAGAAACTCCTGCTCTCAATAGCACTTACATTGCTCGTGACATTGAACTGTTTTGCGATCGCACTCAATCAATATGGACATATCACAGATGACATTCATCAAGAGAATCTGAAATACAGTACCGAGAACGGCATATATACTATCAGATGTGATGGTCATGCCTTTGAGGGAAATTCTTTTTTCCGCACTGCATCAGGTTATCTCACACTTATTACCATTGAGGATAATGTTCCGTCAATACTCCATCTTTATGATAACAATGGGAAACTCCTCTTTAAGAATACCTATAATAAAATCATTAATATTTCTCTTTCTGATAATGGAGAATATGCTGCATTTTTTGATGGAAAAGAGATTGTTGTTCTCAAATCTGAAGCGACTGCTATTCAACAGTATCCCGGGTCTATTATTTTTGCCGTTGATAATCTTGGTCATCCTGCTTGCTACAATGCCGAAAAAAGTACTATAACATACAAATCAGATTCAGCAACAATAAATGAAAATCCACATAATATTCTTTTCTGGAAACAGAAACCGGTAATCTGCACCAGAAACTCGCTCTGCCTTTTTTCACAAGGAAAACTTATACCACTTTATACTTCTAAGAAAACACTCTTTGAGATGAAAATAATCAATTCGGAACTCTATTTCGTCGAAAGAGAAGAACAAGATGACTTATTTGAATTCACGTTATATCATTTTGAAAATACAAATATTATATCCCAATTAGGCAAAGTTCAGCTTAATCTTGCAGAAACAAAAACGCATCAGGCAATTATCGCTCCACTTGATTATGGTTCAATTGTAAATCCTTTCAACATTGGAAATAGCTATGCAGAGATCCAGCAATATGGTGGATCTCCATATTTACATCCAGGGGTGGATTTTCTTGGCTATGACTATGAGAATGTGTACGCAGTGAAACCGGGTTACATAAAGGCAATACTCACAACAGGGGGCTCTGCTTATTGGAGGATCGGCATTTCCAACGAAAACATATCCTCAGAATCTGAGGGTTATCTCTATGCTCATCTCAATCAGACTTCAATTCCGTACATGGTCGGAGACCAGGTTCAGGTAGGTAATGTTCTCGGTACACTTTATCCGTGGGGTTATTACGACTTCACACATATACATTTTGCTCGTATTACCTGCTCCGGTTCAACATGGAATGGAAATTGGTGGACAACTGATAATCCACTCCCCGATGTTATAAATTTCACAGATAGCACTCCACCTGTGTTTGAAAATGCATATGGGTCCAATCTCTTTGCCTTCCGCACAGAAAACGGAACCTATCTCGATCCAGACAATCTGATGGGCGAGATAGATATCATAGCAAAATGCCATGATATTGCAAATTCCACTTGGAGAATCGATGTATGGGATATGAGATTCAAACTGCATCCTGCAAGCAATCCCAATTCAACTATTTATGAGCGTTTCTCCTTTTCCTGGGATATGCCTCTGGACACCTACATTTCTGGTTCATTTGACAACATGGTCCTTTATACTTTATACTCACGAGACGGAACATGCTATTCAATCGGAGATTACACAAACAGAGAATATTATCATATAATCACAAATTCCGATGGCGACTCTGTCATAACCCAGTACGATCAAGATGAAAATCTGGATACGAGCCAGTTCCCGGACGGGCAGTATATTCTTGAAGTGATCGCACGCGACTGCTCTATGAACGAAGCTTCCGCTTTTATGAATGTAACATTTGATAATGTCTCTGCTGATGAAACTGAAACAATTGAAAATGTCATACAAACTATTTATCCTAATCCATTCAATCCTGATATTCACGGAACTATGTGCATTTCTCTATATTGCACGGATATTACGAAAGAGCCACAAATTCACATATACAATGCAAGGGGACAGCAGATCAAAACCTTCTTGGCTGAAAAACCTGTTGACAGATATGCTGAAATTTACTGGAATGGTTCTGGTAGTCAGAATATTCCGCTTCCCAATGGAATTTACTTTTTGGCAGTTGTTCAGGAACAAGAAATCTCTCATTTAGGAAAGATCATTATCTTACGATAATGCAACACGTCATTTTCTTAAATAGGATGTTTTGATTGTAAGGAAACAATCAAAAGTTTTTTTACTTCTATCCAAATTATCTGGAGGTAACATGAAAAAAGGCAGCTTTTTACATGACCAAAACTTTCAGCTTCTCTATATAGCTCTACTCACTTCACGTAAAGTGAAACCACTAAGCCGGTGGGAAAAACCAATTGGCTACAGAGAGAAGCACACACTAAAGAAGTTTGATCTTGTTGTAGAACCTATTACCAGATATTGTGAAAACGGAAAAAAGATCGAAGAGCTCATTTTCAGTAAAAGTTCAAGACATCTCGCAATTTATATCCGTTATTTCGATCATAAACCGCTTATGATAACGCCCGAACAACGAAAAGTGGAAGGATTTCTCTTTGGATATCCATCATGCTGTGTTGAAAATTTTATTCATAATGGATACACTCGCAATATCTATATAGATAAAGAGCAAAAGCTTCTCTTTCACTGGATCTGCCCGAATTGCAGAATTTCCCCTTCCCTCTTCCCTATCTACAGATCAATATTTGATGAATGCAGTGAACTGTATGGTTCTGCACATGATTTACATGACAAGTCACCATTTTTAAAATTTTTCAGAAAAGCTCTCCCCTATGCAGCAGCTCTTACATTTTCTCTTGGCACTCTTTCTCATCTCCATGCTGATTTACACTGGGTTCCAGTACCGGGTGATGATGACAATGACTTTCTTACAAACAGCGAAGAATTGATTACAGGCGTATTCCCGAGTGGAGAAACACACACAATTGCCCAAAATAATAAAGCTATCATAGACAGCTTACCAAGAGGAGTTTCAGCAAATTCGTGCTATGTGATCGAGCATCCAGCTTACGGGTTTTATAATTGTCCGATCTGTGGAGAAGCACATAATATGGGTTATGTAACAGTGCATAATCCTATGCATGAACTCGAAATAGACATCCCATATATGGCTCTTCATTTTATGGAGCACGGTTCATTTTCCTATATTATTGAAGATGACACCACCCGCATTGATATTGCCCTACTGAATAAGACAATCGCACCGCTCGACACCTTGCATCATGCACTTGCCACGCCGGATGATACTGATAATGATGGCTTGAACAACACTGCCGAGCAATACTTTGATATGGAAATCGATAACCCTTTCACACATAATATCGGCATCGATGACGGGCACGAGGTCGCTCAAGCACTAATAGAAAATATCTCAATACTACCTGTTATTCATCTCGGTTCTACTCCTCCGACTGATTCAATTTATATTGATCCTCAGTCTGTCTTAGGAGTTGAAGACTGCACAATCTGTGGAAGAACTCAAAATATGGGTACAGCAACCATTCACAATCCGCTTCAGGGCACTTCAATGACATTTCCTTTTATGGGATTTCACTACATGTCTCACGGAAGGTTTGTATATGACGGCACGACCAATCAGGGTGAGATCGATCCAATCGCGCTTTGCGTGCTCCTTGAAATGGATCTTGCTGCTATTGATGAGCTTCCTGAAATTGCTCATAAGTTTGGATATCACGTTATGAGTTTTCCAAATCCCTTCAATAGCGTCACAACGATTAGTTTTGAAACCGCGAACTTACACAAAAGCACACAAATGGAAATCTATAATATGAAAGGGCAAAAGGTAAAAAGTCTATATATTGTCACTGCGTCTCAAAATCTTCAATTCACCGTAACCTGGGACGGTACAGACGCTCATGGAAAAGCAGTTCCATCAGGGATCTATCTATTGAAAGCGGACACTGAAAATTCTGACGAGGTATTTCAAAAAATTGTACTTATACGCTAAAAAATCATAACTGAGGTTTTTCTATTCATACGATAGATCAAAAACAAGATAAAGCAATTTTAGTTGGTTTACAAACAGAGGGTAGATCATCGTACGATGTCGAAGAATCTCTACAGGAGCTTGCACGTCTGGCACGAACTGCTAATGTGATCGTCTCGGCTTTGGAAACTCAGATACGACCAAAACCTCATCCGGCATACTTTATTGGTTCTGGAAAAGCAAAGGAAATTGGTCAACTCGCACGGAAGGAAGATGCAAACATCATTATTTTTGATGACAATCTCACTCCATCACAGGATAGAAATCTATCAAAAATTACCAAGAAGCGTATTATAGACCGATCGCAATTAATACTTGATATTTTTGCGCAGCATGCACAAACGAAACAAAGTAAATTGCAGGTCGAGCTCGCACAATTGCAGTATAATTTTTCTCGCCTAAAAGGGCGGTGGACACATCTTTCCAGAATCGAAGGCGGTATTGGATTTCGTGGTCCCGGTGAGAAACAGCTCGAGATAGACCGCAGGCGTATAAACGACAGGATCACACATCTAAAATCAAAGCTTGTAGGGATCGAACGGACAAACGAGACGAAAAGAAAAAGCAGGAAAGAGATATTTTCAGTAATTCTGGTCGGATACACAAATGCTGGAAAGAGCACCGTGCTGAATAGACTCACCTCATCCCATCTTTACACGGCAGACCAGCTTTTCGCAACGCTGGAAACTACCACAAGAGCAAAAACTCTCGAAACAAAAGAGCGTATTGTTATTTCTGATACAATAGGTTTTATCAGAAAAATTCCACCCTACCTGATAGCTTCCTTTCATGCGACATTGCAGGAAGTAGTTTATGCAGATTTGCTTCTGCACGTGGTTGATATTTCGCATCACAAATTATTCGAATATATGGATAGCGTCTCTCAAACCCTGGAAAAAATTAAGGCAAATCATAAAGAAATAATATTGATCTTCAACAAAATCGACCTCCTCCCTCTAAATCAATATCTTTTTATAAAGAAGAAACTTCGAATTGACTACCCTGATTCTCTCTTTGTTTCTGCACGAACCGGTGAAAATTTTGATGATATTGAAAATTCAATCTCAAAGATGTTAGCTCATAGCAAGAAAAATATTATACTTAAAATCCCCAATAAAGAGCAAAAGTTTATCTCCTACCTCTTTGATAATGCAGAAATAATTAGTAAGCGATACAATAATGATTCCGTACGTTTACGCGTGAAAATCCCTCTCGAAAAATATGCAAAGAATCTCATTTCATTCAGGAAATATGAGATCAGAAGTAAGTGTACTGCAAAAAGAAAATCCAGGCTAAAATAAAAAAAGCATCTGCAAGAATACAGATGCTTAATAGTTTATATAACGGTTCTAATTAATCATTCGCTAATCTCAATGGCATGAGGAGGAACAGATTTTTTTGATCCTCGGGATATTCTATATTATAGAGAATACAGGGATCGAGTGAGTTCTCGAATTTTATCTGAACTATCTTCGTGTCCACAAGCTGGAGTATTTCAATTAAATATTTATAGTTAAAACCAATCTGGAATTTTTCGAAATCATTCTCGATTTCCAGAATTTCTTCAGCTGATCCCTTGTCAATATCCTCGGAGTGAATTTTAAGTTGGTTTTTTGAGAAATTGAATATAATCTTAAAATTATCCTCGGAAGCAAGCAGGGAAACTCGCTGAATCGCTTTGATCAGGGGTTCTACTTCGATATCAATTAATTTTGAATTATCATAAGGTATTACTGCTTCGTAATCGGGATAATTCGCTTCTATCAAGCGTGAATATATTTTATATGAATCATATTCAAAGCTGATAGCACTCTCTTCTGGTAATATCTTGATCTTGGGCTGGTCAGCATGGATAATTCTTCTTACAAGATTCACACCCTTGATCGGCATAATAATGTCTATCTTGTCTGTATCTAGAGTTAGGGTAGTTTCATATTTTCCTAATCGTTTTCCGTCTGTAGCGACCATTTTCTGTTTTTTTGAATCCAGCTCCCAGAGAATACCGGAAAAGGCGGGTCTGCCAATATGTTCTGATACCGCAAAAGAAGTTTTCTCCACTAATTTTGAAAATAGACCTGCATCCATAGTAAAGCTGTTTTCCCACTCTCGTTCCGGAATTTCAGGGAAATCTTCCGGGTCTGCATATATCAAACTGAATTCAATATGCTGGCACTTGATATTAAGCATTTTGTTATCCAGCTCGCAGTGAATCTCATCATCAGGAAGAGCACGAATAATATCCGTAAAATTTTTGGCGGGAATTGCTATCTTCCCGGATTCAAGCACATTGCATTCAACTTCTGTAACTGCTGAAACCTCAAGGTCCGTAGCAGCAAGACGAATGTTTCCTTTCTCAACATTTGCTTCAAGTAGGATATTGGTGAGTATCTGCAAAGGATTTCTTACAGGAACAATACTGTTGATGAATTGGACTTTTTGTAAAATTTGATTTCTATGAACATTAAACTTCATGTGTTACCCCGAATTGTTTTAATAAAAAGAGCAAGGGGCTAGCCCCTTGCTCGTATAAAATGGTGATTATTTGACTGCTTCTTTAAGTTTTTT